>JAYUAG010000493.1:0-3183 GCA_043741475.1 Thermoflexaceae bacterium
CCGTCCTGAGTCCTGCTCAACTGCCAACTTCTTTAAGGAGACCCCCACCATGCCCCTCGACCCCCACGCCAAAGCCCTTCTCGACCAGATGGCGGCAATGAACCTGCCGCCGATCCAGACGCTTGAACCAGCGATGGCGCGAGCGATGTTCGATGCGATCCCGGTGCCCACGCCGCTGAAGAGCGTCGCCGAGACGGAGGACCGGACGATCCCCGGCCCCGCGGGCGCGATCCCGATCCGGGTCTACCGAAGCCCCGGAGACTCGGGGACGCTCGTCTTCTTCCATGGTGGTGGCTTCATGGTGGGCGGCATCGCTTCGCACGACGAGGTCTGCCACACGCTGGCGACGAGCGCGGGTTGCTCCGTGGTGTCGGTCGACTACCGGATGGCGCCGGAAGACCCATTCCCGGCGGCGCCCGAGGATTGCTACGCGGCGACCGCGTGGATCGCCGCCCACGGCGCCGAGCTCGGCATTGACACCGGCCGTGTGGCGGTCGGCGGCGATAGCGCCGGCGGGAACCTCTCCGCGGCTATCTCAATCATGGCGCGCGACCGCGGCGGCCCCCGGATCGCCCTCCAGCTGCTCATCTACCCGGCGGTTGACATGGACTTCACCTACCCGTCTTTCCAGGAGAACGCGGTGGGCTACGGCCTCGAACTGGCGAGCTGCGAATACTTCACCAAGTTCTACGCTCCGGACGAATCGACCTACGGCGACCCGCGCCTCTCCCCGATCCGCGCCGAGAGCCATCGCGACCTTCCACCGGCGCTGATCCAGACTGCCGGCTTCGACCCTCTACGCGACCAGGGGCCTGCCTACGCGGAGAAGCTCCGGGCCGCCGGCGTGGAGGCCGCGTGCACGTGCTACGAGGGCATGATCCACGGTTTCTACAACTACGGCGCGGAATGGACCGCCCGTGCGGACGCGGTCGCCGAGGCGAGCCGGGCGCTGCGCTCAGTGCTCTCACCAGCAATGGCACTGTAGGCGCGAGGACTGGGGACTGTGTGCTGAGGACTGCGTAGAGTGTGGCGGCGCAGGCCTCAGTCCGCATCGCGCAGTCCGGCACTCCGTTCTCAGTCCTGATGAACTTCTCAACTTCCTCCAAGGAGACCCCCGATGCCCCTCGACCCCCAGGCGAAACAGGTGCTCGACCTCATGGCCCAGATGGGCTTCGCGCTCACCGGCGACGACCCGGTCGCCGTACGCGCGGGGATGGCGGCGTTCCCGCGGCCCGAAGGTGAGCCCGTGGGGTCGGTCGAGGATCGGGCCATCACCGGCCCCGACGGAGAGATCCCGGTGCGCGTCTACCGGCCAACGGGCGCGGCGAATCGCCTCCCCTGCCTCGTCTGGTTCCACGGCGGCGGCTGGGTGATCGGCAACCTCGATAGCGCCGACTTCACCGCTCGCGCGCTGACGAACGCCAGCGGCTGCGTCGTCGTATCGGTCGACTACCGGCTGGCGCCGGAGGCGAAGTTCCCCGCGGCTGCGGTGGATTGCTACGCCGCGACGAAATGGGTCGCGGAGAACGCGGACGCGCTCGGGATCGACGGCTGGCGTATCGCCGTCGGCGGTGACAGCGCCGGGGGCAATCTTGCCGCGGTCGTGTCACAGCTGGCGAAGGTGCGGGGCGGCCCGGCGATTGGCTTCCAGCTGCTCGTCTACCCGGTGACCGACCATGGCTACGAGACGGCCAGCTATCGCGATAACGCGGATGGCTTCCTGTTGACGAAGGACGCGATGGTCTGGTTCTGGAACCACTACCTGCGTTCGGATGCCGATGGCGCGTTCCCGATGGCCTCGCCGCTGCGCTCGAAGGACCTCAGCGGGCTACCGCCGGCACTCGTGATCACGGCCGAGTTCGATCCGCTGCGGGACGAGGGCGAGGCCTACGCCGCGGCCTTGAAAGCCGCCGGCGTGCAGGCGACGGCGACGCGCTACAACGGCCAGATCCACGGCTTCTTCGGGAACGGTGCGATCGACGACGGCATGGCGGCCGTGCGGCACGGCGCTGCGGCGGTGCGGGCTGCGTTCGGCCAGTAGATGCACTACCCGTACGTACTCAACGGACTCGTTACGGCGTGGCGGGTGGAGCCGTGGAACGTGGTCGTTGGCGGTTAGGGCCGTATCAGGCGGACGCCGTACCGTGCGAACTTATCGTCGGAGCTGAGCAGAGGTAGGTCGCGGTTGAGCGCCTGGGCGAGGATAAGCCGGTCGAACGGATCCCGGTGATGGTAAGGAAGGTCCGCTACGAGGATCGCGTCACGGAGTTCCAACGGCAACGGACGAACCATGTTGTCCTGGATGAGCCTGGGAAAGAACTCGCGCGGATGTGTGGGAAGCGGCAGCTTGCCGATTGAATACTTGATCGCAACCTCCCAAAAACTGGCAACGGACGCCCAAACAACCGTGCCAGGATCCACCAGCAGGCGAACGGTCTCCGCCGAGAAGCGCGCCCGATGGGTCCTCATCCAGAGTAGCGATTGAGAGTCGACGAGCAGTTCCATCAGTCGTCGTAGCCTTCAAGGGCCCGCTGCATGTCCTCAGGCAGAGGATCCTTGAAGTCGGCTGGGACCTCCCAGACACCCTCATCTTGGCCCAGTTCTCGCGGCTTGGGTGGATCGAGGCGAGCAAGCCGCACCACGGGTTTGCCTGACCGGCTGATGGTGATCTCTTCGCCGGCCTCAACCCGGGCAATGAGCCGTGAGAGCTGGGTCTTGGCTTCGTAGACGCTGACGGTGGTCATTTGACAAATGCTAGGTTAACCAGATTCGGCCGTCAATTCACTTCGCCACGGACCGCATCCCCGCCCGGCTGTCTCAGGTGTCGAGAAGAATCACCACTGCTCGTCTTCTTCTCCATCAAACAGTCGCTGGAGGTCGTCGGGGAGGGGATCGTTGAAGTCGTCGGGGACGACGAATTTGCCTACATCCTGGCCGAAGACCCGGGGTTTCGGCGCCTCCAGGCGAGCGAGCCGTGCCACGGGCTTCCCAGAACGGCTGATGATGATCTCTTCCCCTGCCTCTACGCGGGCGATGAGCCGTGAAAGCTGGGTCTTGGCTTCGTAGACGCTAACCGTGGTCATGGATAAATGATAGGTTAACCAGATGGACGAATCAACCACGGTCTGGCGCGCCGGAGACGGTCGAGAGAATCCTACCCGCTTGCTGACGCGCGCGGTTCCC
>JAYUAG010000494.1:0-7441 GCA_043741475.1 Thermoflexaceae bacterium
ATGCTGCCGATGATCGGCCGCCGCGCCGACCTCTGGAACACGTTCATGCCGCCCGAGGTCGATACCTGGGTCCGCAAGCGCGACATCGTGCTCGAATCAGCCGTGGCCGCGGGCAGGCAGGCGTCAGATATCACCATCACCGTCACCCGCGAAGCGCCCTTGCCGCAGAACGCGGCAGAGTCGGAGCAGTGGCTGGAGACGTTGCAGCACTGGGCGAGCCTCGGCGTGCGCCAGTTCGTGCTCGACTTCGGTCATGTGACTTCGACCGAGCCGGTCCTGCGTTTCGTCGAAGAGGTGATGAAGCCGATGCGCGCGGGCTAAGGCTGACTCTGCACCCTGGCGTTCACGGCAGCCCGGGTAGCCGTCGGGTGGGGATTCTCTGCGCCGGCGGACGACGAGTGTGCGGCGAAAAGCGAAATTGTCCAGCCAAAATGACCACGACCGCGCCGGGGGCGGCCAGGCCACTATATCGAACCGTTGTGGCCCCCCGGGATACTACCCTCGTGGTTCAGCCGGGACTCGCGACACGCTCGACCAGGCGGATGAGCGCTTCAGCCACCGCCTGCGGGTCCGCCAGCATATGGAGGTGCAGCCCCGGCACGAGTACGCTCACCCAGCCCCGCTCCTCCGCTTCTCGCCGGGGCCGAGCGTAGACCGGCGAGAACTGCAGGTAGGCGCAGAGACCTGGATCGAGGCTCGGCGCCACCGGAAGCGGTTCCTCGAACAGGAAGAATGGCGTTGGCCGGATCTCGGCCCGGAACCTCCGCCTGCGCCGCGCGTCGGGGACAAGCTGGCGCCAGAGGTCTTCCGGGAACTCAGCGCCCCACGCCCCCAGGTGGCCGCCAACAACGGCCGCGCGCAATGCGGCGGCGTCATCCGGCGTGAACGTATCGATAAGTCGCATGCCGCCCCGTGGTAGTGAGGCGTCGGCCCAGACGACGGCCGCGACCCGGTCCCGCCCGACCGTCTCCGCCGCCGCCTCGAGCAGGAGACCGGACGCACTGTGTGCGACAAGGACCACGTCGCCGCGGGGGACAGCCGCGCTGGCGGCGACGTCGCGTGCGTAGCCTGCCCACAGTCCCTCGCGCCTATGCTGCAACGCGGGCACGGCCGCCGCGTAGCCCATCGCCCTGAGTGCACTTGCCACCGGCCGCCAGGTGAGACTCCCGACGCGCGGGCTGTGAATCAAGACGAACGACGGCCGCGCATTTTCCACACCGCTTTGCATGCCTCTAGGATACGGAAATCTCTCCGGCTCAGGAGTCCCTATGGCCACCGTCCGCTACATCGTCAATGACGTCGACGCCGCCCTCGCGTTTTACGGGTTGCTTGGGTTCGAGCTGGCAGAGCGCCTCGGCCCACCGTTCGCCCAGATGAAGCGGGAGGGCCTGACGCTCTGGCTGAGCGGCCCCGGCACGAGCGCGCGCCGCCCCATGCCCGATGGGCGCCTGCCCGGGCCGGGTGGCTGGAACCGCCTCGTCATCGAAGTGGCCGACATCGCTGCCACCCACGCTGCCCTTGCCGCCGCGGGCGCCGCCTTCCGCAACGACATCATCTCCGGGCCAGGCGGTCAACAGGTCGTCGTCGACGACCCGGACGGGAACCCGGTCGAGGTGTTTCAGGCAGCCGCACGCTGACGCCCTGTAGTTACCCCTTAAAGTCCTCGCGCATGACGCCGTAAAGCACCTCATCGCGGCGCTCTTCTCGTAGCAGACGATGGCCGCGGAGCAGTCCCTCGCGGTGCATCCCGAGCTTCTCCATCACCTTCCACGAGGCGACGTTCCGCGAATCCGCACGCCCCATAACCTTCGCTAACGTGAATGTCTCGAACGCCCACGAGATGACCGCGCGCGCCGCCTCCGTCGTGTAGCCCTTTCCCCAGTGCGTGCGCGAGATCCCATAGCCGATCTCGGCGAGGTGGTGCACCGCGTCGATACGGATGTTCATGTCCCCGATCGCGACCCCGTCGAGTGTGATCGCGAACGTCGGATGCACGTCCCAGTCCCGCAACAGCATGCGCGCCACGAACTCTTCCGCGTGGCGCCGCTCGTAGGGCTGCGGCATACCGACATAGCGGGCGAACTCCTCGTCGCTTGCGTAGTCCAGCACTTCGTCCACGTCCATGAGCTGCCAGGGACGCAGGACGAGGCGTGGCGTCTGGATAGTTGCGGGCTCAACTGTGGCCATGACGCGCATTATGCCAGACCGAGACGGCGATCGTTCTCTCGCCAGGCGATGTCCGTCATCGCCATCAGTCCTCCGGAGACAAGTGAATGACCACCGAGCAGCACCGGCTTGCCGCACGCCGCTGCCGCCGCCGTGAACTCGCGCAGGAAGGGGTCGCGAATCGCGTCCGGGTTCATCAGGTCGCTCTGGAAGCGGTCTTCACGCGACGGCGCCAGCCCGAGGTGCGCTTCGATCACGCGCGTATCGATGACGATCGCGTCGCCTAGCTCCTCCACGCGCTCGAAGAAGCCGTCGATGCCCACCGCCTCAAGCAGGAACCCGAGCACCGAGCGCGCCTGGTGGGCACGTCCGGCCGCCGCCAGCCCTCGCTCTTCGCTCAGCAGGCGCACGCGGCAGGCCGTCTCCGTCTCCAGGTACTGCCACGCCGAACTGCTCACGCGTCCGCAGATGGCGAGCTCCGCCTTTGCGTCGCAGAGTACGCGCATGGTCGCCCCGTAGCGTGGGAGCGGGAGTGGCGCCTCGACGATCGACCGGCGGAGTGCGTCAGGCAGCGTCTCCTGCAGTGCCAGCACGGCCAGGTCGGCCGGGGTGTCGAGGTCGAACGTGGTGGCAGTCGTCCGGGGCAATACCTGCGGCTGCAAGCCGGCGAGGTCGCGCAGGCGGCGCGGCAGCCCGTTGTCGCGGTCGAGCGGCCCAACCGCGTTGATGGCGTTCCCCGGCGTCCAGCCCGTGAGGTCGCCGCTGAAAAGGTTGTTCGTGACGCAGGCCGCGTCCGCGTCGAGCGCCTCCACCACGCGCGCGAAGTCGTCGGGTGTAAGGAGCGGGAGCGACCCTGACCCCATGACGACTGGCCGCTCCAGCCCGTTGACAGCGACGAGTCGGCGCAGCCGGTCGCCGAAGTCGAATGCTCCTCCCGCATCCGCGTCGATGAGCGCTCGCCCATCCATGCGCGCGAACGCCGCCGTGTCATCTGTGGCGACGATGACGGCGCCGAAGCCGGCCGCGAGCGCGGCCGACACCGACTCGCGCGCCGCCGCAATCCGCGCTCGGGCGACGAGCCGCTCGGCCGGCCCGTCGCCCGCCGAGCCGTGGAAGACAATGAGCGTCGGCCGATCGGTGTCCATGAGTGGCAAGCGTACCGCGAATGAACCGCTCACGAGTGCACGAGGCTATCGCGAACCCGACCGAGCGCCCACTCTACCCGTGAGCACGGGTCCGTAGCGCGCATGGCAGTAAGCGCTGGGATGCCCGGCCCTCGCGGATGCCAGGCAGGTTTCGTAACGCCATCCCGCGCCGGCGCCAGCACTCGCGGGCCCGCGCTATCCGTAGCGCGCACGGCAGTAAGCGCTGGGATGCCCGGGCCCTCGCGGATGCCAGGCATGTCTTCCCACCGTGGGTCACACGGCCGCATTGACCAGCCCTGACCGCGATATGAGAATTCTAATCTTCGCCTCAGGATTTACCTCCGTCGGCGAGCCATGCTGTGCTCGACCCCCGCCCGCCCGCGGACTTTCCTGAAGGAGGCCACCATGGCCATGGGAACCCTGCTCCACAGCAGGCTCGTCATCGCTGCCACCGTCCTTTCGTTGCTCGCCATCGGCGCCGCGCCGTCACGGCGTTCGCCGCCCAGACCACCAACGCCCAGACCCCACCGGCGCCTGCTACCCCTACGGCGCCAGCTCCGGGGGACGCCGGCGCGCCCGCCGCGCCGGACGCCACGCCGAAGGCAGGCTGCGATCACGCCAAGCCCGCAGACGCCGCCAGCAGCCAGGACGCCCGCCAGACCCGCTCGAACCGTGCCCCCCAGACTGGCGGGGCCACTACCGGCGTGTCGTTGCGCAGCTCAACTAGCACCGCCTCCCGCGGCGCCTTCCATCGAGACCGCCCCCGGTACCCCGGGGGCGGTCTCTTCGCGTCTGCCTCCCTTCGACCGTCTGACCGTGTAGGCTACTGGCATCCTCCTGCCCGGAGCCCTGCCATGGACCTCGAAGCTCGTAAGACCGCCGCGAAAGCGCGGATCGACGACGCCAGCGACGACCTCCGCGACATCAGCCTGGGCATCCACTCCCATCCCGAGCTGAACTTCGACGAGCACCACGCCCACCGGCTACTGACCGATTACCTGGACCGGCAGGGCTTCCACGTGGAGCGGGGCGCGTACGGCATGGACACCGCCTTCAAGGCGGTCGCTGGCTCGGGCGGGCCGACCCTCGCCGTCCTTTGCGAATACGACGCGCTCCCTGGAATCGGCCACGCCTGCGGACATAACCTCATCGCCATCTCCGGGGTGGCGACCGCGCTCGCCCTGAAGGAAGCGCTCGGCGAGGGGAACGGCACTGTGGTCGTGCTCGGCAGCCCTGCGGAAGAGGGAGGCGGTGGCAAGATCGTCCTCATCGAACGCGGCGCCTTCAACGGGATCGACGCGGCAATGATGCTCCACCCCACTTCGCGCGACAGCGCCTGGATGAATGTCCTCGCCGTCGACCATGTGAACGTGGAATATCGCGGCAAGAACGCCCACGCCGCCGCGGCGCCGTGGGAGGGCGTGAACGCCCTCGACGCGATCATCCTCGCCTTCAACGGCATTTCCGCCATGCGCCAGCAGATGCTCCCGAGCGACCGCGTCCATGGCGTCATCACCGACGGCGGCCTCAAGCCCAACATCATCCCCGACTACACCCGCGCCGAGTTCTACATCCGCGCCCGCCGCAAGAGCGAACTGGAAGCGCTGCGCAAGAAGGTCCACGGCTGCTTCCACGGAGCGGCCGAGGCCACCGGCTGCGACCTCACGCTCAGCGTCGACGAGAACGGCCGACCTTACAGCGACATGATCGCCAACGACACGCTGGCTGAGGCCTACCGCGCGAACCTGGGCGAGTTCGGCATCCAGGTGCCGGAGAAGCACGCCGTCATGGCGGGCCCCGGCGGCAGCACCGACATGGGCGATGTCAGCTACGTTCTGCCATCGATCCACCCGATGTTCGGCATCCCCACCGAAGCCGGGAACCACACCGCCGGCTTCACCGCCGCCGCCGCGACCCCCGAGGCGCACGCGAACACGCTCCGCGCCGCCAAGGCGCTCGCGATGACCGCACTCGACGCCTACTTCTCCCCGGGCGTGCTCGACGCGGTGAAAAAGGAGTTCGCAGCGAGCCCGAAGAGCGCCTGACCCGGCAATCCCACGCTGATTATCTTCAGCCCAGCACGGTCACGGATCGCTCGCAAAGTGCGATCTGGCGTTTGCCGAGAAGTTTGCCGCCATCGCCGGTGACGGCGATTTCATAGACACCGAATTCGCTGACATACGCGGTGGGCGAAACCATCGGGGTGACTTCCTCGCGGCTGAGCAACAGAGGCCCCGCTCGCCGCCTCTGTGCGTCGTACTCGAACAGGAGTTCCGCGCCGGATGAAACGCTCCTCGCGCTGACCGATAGCGCCCTGTCCGGCGTCGCCACTGAGTAGACGGCGAACGGAAACCAGTACAGCCAACCCAGCTTGTTGTCGTACGTGCGATTCAGCGACGTTCCAGCGACGATGCCAACGGGGCCAACCCCGAACCGCACTACTGGGTCGTTCTGTGGAGCGTCAAGCAGAACCTCGTCGCAGGTCCGGGGACTGGGGCTGTTCGCCTGGTCGACGTCCGGTGCGACCGTTCGCTCGTCGGCCGGCGAGGGCTCCGTCGAAGTGCGGGCGGGCGAACCCGAGCCGAAGCAGCTCGACGAAGCGAGCGTAACGAGCAAAAGCCCCACGGTCGCTCGTGGTCGGCCGACTGATATCACCACCGATCGATTGTGCGCGCCCGCGCGGGCCTTGACCAGAACCCGCCTGAGTACCGCCCCGCAGAGGTCGGTATCCCAATTCGGTTGCGGTCGAAGGGCACCCTCTCCGTGGGAACTGCGACCAACGGGAGCGGCAGCCTCAGACGACGAACCAGGAACCGCGCGCCGGACCGCCGTCCCGAGAACGGCTGCCGCTTCCTGCGGTCGCGGTTCCAACGGTATCTGAATCCATCCCAGATCCTCCCCCTCGCCCACCGCAGTGGGAGAGGGGGCCGGGGGGTGAGGGCAGGAGGCCGCTACGCCGCTCTTTCAGATACCTATCTGTGCGGCGCGGTACTAAGTCATCGACACAAAATAACCAGTGCAAGTGTGCTATGCTGGGGGTATGGTAGATGAAGAGGGCATCCGGACACGGCATCAAGCGATTGTCTCGCTGGTAGACGAGCGCGCGCGGCGGCTGTTTGCTGGGGCGGAAGCGCTGGCCGTTGGTTACGGCGGGGTGTCTGGGGTGGCGAGGGCCACGGGGATGTCCCGGCAAACCGTGGCAACAGGACTGACTGAAGTGAAAGAGGGCATCGAAGGAGCGCCACCGGGACGGATCCGGCGAGCAGGAGCGGGACGGCCGCGCACTGTCAATCGGGACGCAACGCTGCGTTCCGACCTTGAAGCGCTCATTGAGCCGACCAGCCGTGGAGATCCGGAGTCGCCGCTGCGCTGGACCTGCAAGAGCATCCGCAAGCTGGCGGAAGAGCTGACGCGCAAAGGCCACAAAACGAGTCATCGGATGGTGGCGCAGTTGCTCCATGCGATGGGCTATAGCTTGCAGTCGAACCGCAAGCTGCTGGAAGGGAGCAACCACCCGGACCGCAACGCCCAGTTCGAGCACCTGAACGAGGCGGTTCAGCTTCAGCTCTCCCTGGGGGAGCCGGTTATCTCCGTCGATACGAAGAAAAAGGAACTGGTGGGACCATTCAAGAACGGCGGCCGCGAGCTTTGCCCCAAGGGAGAGCCAGAACTGGTGCGGGTACACGACTTCCTGATCCCGGAACTGGGCCGAGCGAATCCATACGGGGTGTATGACCTGGGCCAGAATGAGGCCTGGGTCAGCGTCGGCACGGACCACGACACGGCGGCCTTCGCCGTCGAGAGCATCCGGCGCTGGTGGCAGACCATGGGCCAGGCCCTCTATCCCGCGGCCAAACGCTTGCTCATCACCGCGGACGGGGGTGGCTCCAATGGCTCCCGCGTGCGGCTCTGGAAGCTCGAGTTGCAGAAGCTGGCGGACGAGACGGGCATGGAGATGGCCGTCTGCCACTTCCCGCCGGGGACGAGCAAGTGGAACAAGATCGAGCATCGCCTCTTTTCGGCGATCAGTCAGAACTGGCGGGGTAAGCCGCTCATCAGTCACGAAGTGATGGTCCACCTCATCGGCGCGACAACAACGAAGACCGGACTGAAGGTCCGGAGCGCGCTCG
>JAYUAG010000495.1:0-3175 GCA_043741475.1 Thermoflexaceae bacterium
GCCGCTCTACCGCTACCTCGGCGGGCCTATGGCAAATCGCCTGCCGGTGCCCATGTTCAACATCCTCAACGGCGGTAAGCACGCCGAGGATTCGACCGACTTCCAGGAGTTCATGGTGATGCCCGTCGGCGCCGAGACGTTCAGCGAGGGGCTGCGCATGGGCGCCGAGATCTACCACGCGCTCAAGGCGCTGCTCCACGACCGCGGCCTCTCCACCTCGGTCGGCGACGAAGGCGGGTTCGCGCCCTCGCTCGAGAGCAACGAGGCAGCCGTCCAGGTGGTGGTCGAGGCGATCGAACGGGCCGGGTACCGCCCGGGCGAACAGGCCGTGATCGCGCTCGACCCGGCTTCGACCGAGCTCTTCGAGAAGGGCCGCTACGCGCTGGCGAAGGAGAAGCGCGTCCTCAGCAGCGACGAGATGGTGGCGCACTGGGTGTCGTGGGCGGAGAAGTACCCGATCCGGTCGATCGAGGACGGGTTGGCGGAGGACGACTGGGAGGGCTGGGCGAAGCTCACGGCGGCGATCGGCGAGCGCTGCCAGATCGTGGGCGACGACCTGCTGGTAACGAACCCCGAACGCATCCGCCGCGGCATCGCCGAACGCGCAGCGAACAGCGTCCTCATCAAGCTCAACCAGATCGGTACGCTGACGGAGACGCTGGAGGCGGTGGAGATGGCCCACCGCGCTGGTTGGACGGCGATCATCAGTCACCGCTCGGGCGAGACAGAAGACACCTTCATCGCGGACCTCGCGGTCGCGACGGGGGCGGGACAGATCAAGACGGGCGCGCCAGCCAGAAGCGAACGGACGGCGAAGTACAACCGCCTGCTGATGATCGAGGAGGAGCTGGCCATGCCGGTCTATGCCGGCTGGGACGCGATCAAGCAGCTCGGGCCACGTCCCGCGCGGGAAGAGACACGGGCGACCCACCCAACCAGGGCCACCCGCCGTCGCGACACGCCCCGGAACCGGCACTAGCGGAAGGAGGCATCGCCCGTGCTCACTGGCTTCCGGGCCGCCGCGGATCGCTTCATCTTCGACGTGGCCAACGTGAGGACCGTTGTCGCCTGTTTGCCGCCGGATGCGCTGGAAGCGTGCGTACTAGCGACGGGCTGGACCGCGCGCCAGACGCTGGCCCACCTCGCCGAAACCCAGGGCTGGTACGCGCGGGCGCTGCTCCGGGTCCTCTCCGGCGAACCGCTGCGCACAGGCGAGGAAACGGCCGACCGCAACCGCGCCCAGCTCAAACTGCACGCCTCGACGCAAAGCGAGGAACTACTCGCGCGCTACGCCGCGGGGAGAGACTTGACGATCAGGACGCTGCGCTGGTTCACTTCGAACCCGGCGTTGGCGGATCTGGACGGCACGCGCCTGGGCACCGTGGTGGCAGCGTGGACGGGCCACGCGTCGGCCCACGCGCTCGATTTCCTCGAGGCGGCGCCGGACCTGCTCGACGACAGCTTCGTCCTGAACTGGGCGCTCGTCCCGCAGGGAGAACCCACGGCCCCGTGGCTCGAGCGCCGCGCGCTGCTGATCGGCGAGGCCGAACGACGCATAGCGGGACGCCAGGACGGCGTACCCGGGAAGGAGTGACAACCATGAACCCTGATGTTGCAGCCGTAGTCGAGGAGCTTAACGCCCACCGCGCGCGATTCGTCGCCTTCTGCCGGTCGCTTTCGGCGGAGCAGCTGAATCGGCCGGTGCCGGACAGCACGTGGGTGGTGCGAGACTTCATCAGCCACCTGGGCACGATCGATGTCCCCGTCGGCCAGATGTTCGCGACTATGCACGCCGGTGGCGACCCGGGCATCCGCAACGCGGACGGCGGCAAATGGGATGTCGATACATGGAACGACGCCCAGGTGGCGGAGCGCCGTTCATGGCCGCTGGGGCAGGTGCTCGAAGAAGCCGCGGCGACTCGGGCTGCGCTCTCGGGACATCTCGCCGCACTTACCGCCGAAGACGTGGAGAAGTCGATGAAGTTCGGCGGCGACAGCAAGCGGCCCGCTGGCCAGGTGCGGCTGCTCGACTACCTGCGTGGCTGGAACAAGCACGACCCGATGCACGTCGTCGACATGTTGCGGGCGTTACCAGAGATGGCGAGCCCCGAACTGGACGCGTGGTTCGACCACCCGGCGATCCGCGGCTACCAGGCTGCCATGAACCGGGGAAGCTGAGCGCGATGCGCGTTTCTCCTCCCCGGATCTCGCCGACGGTGATGCCCTCGCCGCGGCCCCAGGCCGAGGCGGCAGGGTCGCTGGACGCGCACCGCCAGACGGGATTCGTCCTCGAGGCCGAGGTCGACCTTGTGCTGCGCGGTCTCGAACTCGAAGGCGCGATCGCCAGCGCCTCGGCTGACGCGAAGCACCGCACGCAGCGGATGGCCGCTGCCTACGGGCCGTGGTCGCGGAGCTGGCTCTGCCGGCTGGAGGCACTGCATTGCGTCCAACGGGCCAACTACGTGGCGGCGCTCCCGCTGGTGCGGTCGGCCGCCGACTACATCGCCGCCGAAGCCGAGCTTCTGCGGACGGACGCCGTCGAATGGCAGGAGTGGCTCGACACGGGCGGGATCGCGGCGGCGCCGGGGGAACACGGGACGGAGTTCCGGCTCCATCCCTTCCGCTCGGGCGAAACGCTCGCAATCAACGCGGTCCTCGGCGCGGTCTACCGGGCGGCCACGGACCTGTCGCTGCCCCACTTCGGCGCGACGCTGCTGGTGACGGCCATGGATTCGACACCGGAGCGGGTCCTGATGACGTTCGGCGAGCGGGACTTCCACCTGGGCCTGGCGGAGATCGCGTTGGGGTGGTTGCTGCAGCTCTCGGCGGCGCAGCTCGAGGCGTGCGGGGAGCACAGTGATGTGTTCAACATGTCCGGGAGCGGACCCATCGAAACGTTTCTCGGGGAAGCGGCGAAGGTCGTAGAACGGCGTGACCGTTGCCGGGTGGAGGCGGTGGAACGGGGTGGCGTGCAACGGTATGTGGTGTCGAACTGGCGCCGACGGCCGGGTGACGCGGGCAAGCGGGTGCTGTCGTAGACGGAGCGCGTCTCAGATCCAGCTTGTCTGGGCATCACAGCGCTTACTGACGTGCGCGCTACCGACGGTGCAGGCCCACCTCGTCCAGCGCCGACGCTACCACCGGCCGCTGCTCCCCCTATAGCCGTTGGGTGCTA
>JAYUAG010000496.1:0-3172 GCA_043741475.1 Thermoflexaceae bacterium
GCGCTCGCGACCCTGCGGCGTGCCGGCCTTGGCGTCTATATCGATGACTTCGGCACCGGTTACTCGTCGCTTTCCTACCTGAAGGACCTTCCCGCTGATGTTCTCAAGATCCCGCGCGACTTCGTCTCAGGCATCGAGCAAGACAGACGCTCCCTTGCACTCGTCGAAGCGGTCGTCGCCATCGGCCGCGCGCTCGGACTGGGCATCATCGCAGAGGGCGTCGAGACCGCCGGACAGCGCGACATCCTTCTCGATGCTGGCGTTGAGTTCGGCCAGGGGTACTTGTTCAGCGCTCCGGTCAGCCGCGAGCGGTTCGTTTCCCAACTGACCGCGCCGGGCCTGACTCGGGCTGCATAGCGACACGCGCGGGGCGGAACAGTCCGGCCCCCGCCTCACGTGTGTGGGGGTAGGCGCACGCGACTGGCGTTACCCAATGACGCCCGCCGCGCGCAGAGCGGCCACATCCTCCGCGTCCAGGCCAAGGATCTGCGTTAGCAGCGCGCTCGTGTGGCCGCCGGGAGTGTCGGCGCCTTCGGTAGGGCCGGCGGCGGTGCGTGAGAGCTTGACGGGCGAACCTGAGACGGTGAGCGAGCGGCCGGCTGGCGTTGGCAGCTCAGCGAACATCCCACGGTGCCTCACCTGGGGGTCGCGCGTCATGGCCTCGATCGTGTTGAGTGGCGCCGCCAGGCAGACCTCTTCCAACCCGCCGAGCCATTCCGCCGTCGTCTGCGTCAGGAATCGCGCTTCGAGAAGCGGTTCCAGCTGCGCGTGGTTCGCCGTCCGCAGGTGGTTTGTGGCGAAGCGCTCGTCCGTCGCCAGTTCGTCCAGCCCGATGATCGCGCAAAACAGCGGCCAGTCCTTCACGTTGGCTACGACGACGTGGCCGTCAGTGGTGGCGAAGGCCTGGAAGGGCGTGATCAGTGGGTGGCGCGTGCCGATCGGGCCGGGCACTTCGCCCAGCGCGAAATGGCGCACCACTGCGTTCTCGAGGAGCGCCACCTGGGCGTCGAGCATGCTCACGTCGATGTACTGGCCCTTGCCGCTGCGTTGCCGCTCAACGATCGCGGAAAGGACGCCGATGGCCGTGAACATGCCGCCCGCCATATCCCCGACGGAATAGCCGGGACGGGCCGGCGGGCCGCCGGGGTGGCCCGTGATGCTCATGATCCCGCTCATCGCCTGGACGATGACGTCGACCGCGCCCCTGTTCTTGTAGGGGCCGGTCTGGCCGAAGCCGGAAGTGGACGCGTAAATGATCGCCGGGTTTCGAGCGGAAACCGCGGCATAGTCCAGGCCGAGCGAAGCCATCGTGCCCGGCGAGAAGTTCTCCGTGACCACGTCCGCCGCCTCGGCCAACCGGAGCGCCAATTCGCGGCCCCGTTCGCTCTTCAGGTCGAGGCAGATGCTGTGCTTGCCCCTGTTCACGCTGAAGAAGTAGGTGTTCACGCCTTCCGCCATCGGACCGGGGCCACGGGTCTGCTCGGTGATGCCGACCGGCTCGACCTTCCAGACCTCGGCGCCGAGGTCGCAGAGGATCATCGTCCCGTACGGCCCGGCCAGCGCCCAGGTGAAGTCGAGGATGCGTATCCCTTCGAGCGGCCCGGGCATCGCTATCGGCCCTTCCATTCGGGGGCGCGCTTCTCGTTAAAGGCGCGGATGCCCTCCTGGGCGTCATCGCTGCCCATGAGCGGCGCGGCCAGTTCGCCCTCGAGCCGCAGCGCTTCTGCCGTGCCGAGGGCCTGACCACGCAGGGCCGACTCCTTCGTCGCCTGGACCGCGAGCGGCGCGCGACTGGCGAGGATGTCTGCCCACTCGCGCGCTGCAACCAGTGCCTCGCCGCGGGGGACAACCCGGTTCACGAGTCCGATGCGGAGCGCCTCTTCGGCGGGGATGCGCTCCGCCGAGAGCAGGAGCCACATGGCATTTCCCAGACCAACCACCTGTGGCAGGCGCGCCGTCTGGCCGGCGCCGGGAAGGATGCCGCGGGCCGTGCCCATGCATCCGAAGGTCGCGTTCACACTCGCAATCCGGACATCGCAGAGGAGGGCGAGGCCGAGCCCGCCGGCGAGGCAGTGGCCGTTGATCGCGCCGACCACCGGTTTCATCACGTCGAGGCCGCTGAACAGCTTGAGCCGGCGCGTGTCCGCGCGGGTGCCCCGGTCGGCCATGCGGCCGAGGTCAGCGCCCGCGCAGAAGGCCCTCTCGCCCGCCCCGGTGACGATGGCCACGCGCAGCGCGGGGTCATCGCGCAGCTCGGTGAAGGCGTCTTCGAGTTGGAACATCATCTCCGGCGCGAGCGCGTTCATCGCTTCCGGCCGGTCAATGGTGATCGTCAGGACATACCCGTCCCGCGCCGTGCGGATGGTCATCGATACAGCTCCCGTTCCGTGGTGCGCGCCTCGATGTCGTAGAGCGCCTGCACGCCGATGGTCTCGCCCACCTCGTGGATCACGGCGAGCACCTCGGGCGCGGTCATCCCGAATCCTGTGCCGCCGCGAATGCCCTCGTAGCCCGCCTTCATGGCGCGGAAGGCGAGCGCCTGGGCACTCATCGGGTCGACGGCAAGCGCATAACCCGCCGCCGTCATCTCCGCCGCCGGGCGGCCCGGCCCGATGACCATTGCCGCCAGCGGGAGCGTCGAACCGCGCGTCGCCGCCGCGAACTGCTCGTCGCCGCGCGGCATGGGCATGAGCATGTCGGCGCCCGCCTCCTCGTAGCAGGCCAGCCGCTCCAGCGTTGCCTCGACTCCTTCGTGGGCGAAGGCGTTGCAGCGCACGATGATCACGAAGTCGCTCTCGCGCTTTGCCTCGACGGCCGCGCGGATGCGTCCGGCCATCTCCTCGGCCGGTACCAGGTGTTCGACGCCCTTGTGATGATGGGCGCGCTTGGGCGAGACCTGGTCTTCGATCTCGATCGCAGCTGCGCCCGCGCCCTCGATGAGCCGGATCGTGCGGGCCATGTGCACCGCATCCCCGAAGCCCACGCCGCCGTCGACGACGACGTGGATGTCGACCCGTTCGGTGATCGCGCGGGTCGCTTCGGCGAGTTCGGTTGCGGTGAGTAACGCCTCCGTGACTCCGCGCTGGTAGCCGAGTCCGCCGCCGCCCAAATAAACCGCGCCGAATCCCACACGTTTCGCCAATGCCGCGGAGAGCGCATCAAGGGCGAGCGG
>JAYUAG010000497.1:0-3171 GCA_043741475.1 Thermoflexaceae bacterium
ACCCCAGCAGTACTTCGATTCGCTCAAGGACGGCCGCGCCGTCTGGTATCGCGGCGAAAAGGTCGCCGACGTGACGACCCACCCCGTCATCAAGAAGGCTGTGCACCACGCCGCCCTCGACTACGAGATGGCCGAAGACCCGGCGACGCGCGAGCTCTCCGTCGTGGACGAAGACGGCGAGCTGTACAGCCGCTACTTCAAGATCCCGACCAGCACTGAGGATCTGCTCAAGCGTAGCCAGCTGATCGAAGCGGCAACGGCGGCGGGCAAGACGCTCGTCGTGCTGGTGAAGGAGATCGGCAGCGACGCCCTCTTTGCCCTCCACCGCATCTCCCGGCAGGTCGATCAGAAGTACGAGACGGAGTACTTCAAGCGCGTCCAGGCGTTCTACAAGCACTGCCGCGACAACGACCTCACGCTCTCGGTCGCGCAGACGGACACGAAGGGCGACCGCTCGCAGGGGCCGCTCAACCAGGAGCATCCCGACTACTACACGCGCATCGTCGAGCGGCGAGAGGACGGTATCGTCGTCCGCGGGGCGAAGCTCCACACGAGTTGCACGACGAACACGAACGAGCTGATCGTGCTGCCGACGCGCGCGATGTCGGAGGCGGACCGGGACTACGCGGTCGCCTTCGCCGTGCCCGTGAACACCCCGGGCGTGAAGCTCGTGGCGAGCCCCTACGGTGGCAGCGCGAAGAGCGAGTTCGATGCGCCCCTCAGCGCGGACCGCAAGATGATGGAGACGATCACGATCTTCGACGACGTCTTCGTGCCCTGGGAGCGCGTCTTCCTTGCGGGTGAGCACGACTTCGCTGCGCCGCTCGCGCTCGGCTTCGTCGAGTACCACCGCTTCACGGCTGTGAGCTACAAGCTGCCGCTGGTGGACGCGCTCATCGGCTCGGCGCTGCTCATGGCCGACCTCAACGGCATCAGCCGGGCGCCGCACGTGCGCGACAAGCTGATCTGGCTGATCAGCTACGCCGAGACGCTCCGTGCGCTCACGGAGATGGCCGCGATCCGCGGCCGCGCGGACGAACACGGCATCTTCGCGCCGGACGCGCTGACCACGAACATGGCCAAATACCATTTCGCCCACAACTACCACGAGGCGCTGCAGCACGTGCAGGACATCGCTGGGGGCATGCTCGTCACCGGCCCTGGCGTCGAAGACTTCAGCAACCCGGACACCGGCGACCTGCTGCGCAAGTACCTCGGCGGCAAGGCGGGCGTCGACGGCGAGATGCGCACGCGCGCGATGAACATGGTCAGCGACCTGACGACGGGCGAGTTCGGTGGCTACCACGCCGTGCTCGCCATCCACGCCGAGGGCTCGCTGGAAGCGGAGAAGATGATGATCTCACGCGCCTACGACTCGCGCCGCGCGCTCGCCTACGCGAAGCAACTGGCCGGCCTATAGCCCTCACCCCCCGGCCCCCTCTCCCGACTTCGCGGGCGAGGGGAGTCGATGGTCACACGCAGTACCACGCCGCTCACGAAGCGGGTAGCATCCGCCAACGCAACCCGCAGGAGGCCACCATGTCGGACAAGAGCGATGCCATCACCACCCTCGAGAGCGCGTACAGCGGATTCCGCGGGAAGATCACCAGCCTCCCGGACGACGCCTGGGACGAGCGTTGGCTCGGAACCTGGACGCTGAGCCAGCTGCTCGCTCACATGACGGGCTGGTTCAAGGAGATGACGGGCGCGCTCCAACGAGTCGGCCGGGGCGAACGGCCCACGCCCGAAGGCGTCGATTACGGCAACGCCGACGCCTGGAACGCGAAGTTCGCGGCGACGGCAAGCCCGGGCCGGAACGCTCTCGGCATCTTCGACCTGCGCTTCAAGGAGTACGTGGACGGGGCGAAGGCGCTCCCGGACGACCTCTTCGGGAAGAGCGCGGAGGGCAAGCTGAAAATCGGGAGCCGTCTGCTCGATGGCGCCGGTGTCCACCACTTCGCCGAGCACGCCGCGCAGCTCGACAGCTGGCTGGCCTCGCGCCGCTAACCGACGATTTCTGCCGTGCCGGGGTTCGCGCTCGTCGAGTGCCGCGAACCCCGGCAGGCAGCTATTGCACCAGCGCCCAACGCTGCCACCAGTACCCGCTGGCGAGAACCTTCTCAGGCTTGCCATCATCCGCGAGCACGACGATCTGCGAATAGCGTTGCACAATGGTCTCTCCGGGAGCGCGACGAACGAAGTAGGTCGTGCCCCGGCCGCCGGGAACATCCGATACCCTGAGCGTCCGAAGGTCGAGCGGAGCCAGCCCGTCCGCGGCCTGCGCGAACTCGATGCGGTAAGGGATAGCGACTACATCGCCGCCGCGGAGGCGAGAGGCGCCGATATCGAACACCTGCCGGTTGAGCGGAATCGCCCGGCCAGTGAGGCGCGCCCCGGCCGAATCGGCGACGGCGACATCGCCGGTCCTCAGCAGGGCGACGAAGCGGTCCGGCCCGGCGGCGAACACGGCAGTGGCCGTGCCCGGTAAGTCCCTCCGGGCGCCATGTGCCTGTGTCACCTGCTCGCCATAGCCGGCGACCTGGACAGCAGAACCCGGACGCACTTCGTAGGCCTCACCTCGCAGGCAGGCGATGATCACGCTGTCCGGGCCGACGTCGGCAGACCCGAACGGACACTGCTTCCCCAGCGTTGCGATCGACGGACTGGCGCCCGGCGATTGCAACGGGATAGCGCGCAGGGAGTACTCGGCGCACTTTCCACCGTCGCCGACACATCCCGGCTCGCGCTCGATGAACATGCCACGGTAGTAGAGTGTGCCCTCGTCCGCCGAAAGGATGAGGCCCTGGCTGAAGATGTTGTAGTTCAGGCGGTCGGGCAGTGACGTTTCGCCGACGAGTTTCAGGCCGTTGCGGGCGTCGAGAATGAGCAACCGCGCCGTGGACTCGCGATCGGCGGGGTTAAGGTCCGAGATCAGGAGCTGGCCCGCTGATTTGCGCCAGACTGCCATCGCGCCATGGCTCGTGCTCACCGAAGCGAGAATCCTTGCTCCGTCTGCTGACAGCAAGCGCACCTCACCAGCGAAGGCGTTCTGGTCCTGGTTATTCCAACGGACAAGGACAATGGGCGCGTCTTCGGACTTGAGTTCGGGTGCGGTCCAGGCCTCCCAGCGCGGGCCGGACTCCGTCAGGGCCAGCCCGCGCGGCTCCGGCG
>JAYUAG010000498.1:0-7431 GCA_043741475.1 Thermoflexaceae bacterium
AGTTGTCGCAGTCTTGCTTGTGGACGTCGCTAAACGCCGCTTTGATGGGACTTTGTGGGAGTACGTGCTGGACGAGATGGTCCCGACAGGTCACCGCTACCAACAGCTACAGCGCCGCCTGGGCGAGACATTCCAGAACACGGTTCGGGACCTGGGACTCCCCACCTTCGAAGACGTGGTCGCCACGGAGAGTGGCCTGCAATTTGTAACGCCAATAGTGGCTCACGCGATGATCCCACGTGCGCTCGCCGTGCGCTTCCTTGAGCAAGTCATCAAGCCAGCGCTGGGGACATATGGTGGTGCGGTCGATGCTGACGCCGTTCAACTATGGCTCGACCGCCATAGACCCCCTCGTCTTTCGATCCAGGTCACTCGTTTCCTCGTCTATGGAGGCGTCGTCGCTCAAGACCTCATCGTGCGCGTGGCCGCCCGACTCAGTGACAACGATCACAGGGTAGCCATCCGCCCGGCCCCAATGACAATCCCCCTGGCAAGCGGTTCTTGCCCGCTGCTTTCGGCGCACCATGCGTCGCTGTGTGATCGTGATCACTGAGCAGCTCCAGCTGGCGCTCCTACAGTCACAGGAGACCCTTGGAGGTACATGAATGGACACGCGATATGTTCCGCGCCGCAGATTCCTGGCCCTGACGGCCGGCGGCCTAGCAGCCCTCGCGATCGGCGCGGCCTGCGGCGACGACGACGAACCAGCGCCTACCGCGACCACCGGCTCTTCGCCGAGCGCCGGCAGCGCGAATGCTGCCGGCGCGCAGAAGGGCGCCGTGCTCGTCGGCGACGTCCTTGACCACGCGCTCTCGGACAGCCGCTGGACGGGTGAGTTCGGGTTCGTCACGTTCAAGCTGCATACCGCGGTGGTGGATGGACAGCCGGCCTACTTCATTCGCACCGATGCATCAGACGAGGCGTTTGCCAAGACGGAGAAGCTCGTGCACGTGCCGCTGATGGCCAAGGCGACGAGCCCTGCGAAAGGGGCGGCCGACATCTTCCTGTTCGTCAACGGGCTTGCGGATCAGCCCGTGGTGCTCAGCACGGCGCCAAACCGGGCCGACTACACCCCGGCGTTCGTCATCAACCGGGTGACGTTCACCGGCCAGGCTACGCGCTTGGGCTCGGCCGGTGAGGTCGCGGCAGCGGTTAGCGCCGGGCGTGCCCGGGTGGAGCGCACGAAAATCGTCGTGAATTACCCAGTTGTGAAATGGCCTGGCGGTGAGATGCCCGTCGACACTGAGAAGACGGCCTACCTCGGTGGCGGGCAACTGGTGAAACCGGTGGACGTCGCCGGAGGCAAGGTCACGTTCAAACTTCACGCCTGCTACCCCGCCTCGCGCTACATCGTCACGGACGTGTCCATGGCGCCGATGGCCGGGATGATGAACATCGCCCTGGCGCCGGGCGCGGACGCACTCACCGGCTCGGGCGCAACGGCGAAGATCCTGGTCTTCGGAAACGGCGTGAAGGGGAGCGGCCCCATGGGCTTCCAGAAGAGCGTCATGGATTCGTCCCCCGGCGACGCGAAGTGGAGCCCGTATTGGGACCATTTCACCTTCACCTGGAACGACGAGCCGAAGGCGGCGGTCCTGAAGGCGGAGAGTGCACTTCTCTCCGCCGAATCGGCCGGCAACCTGAAGCGGTTCCCGGGGACACCGGACACGAACGGCACGCTGTTCATGGTGAATTGCCCCGTGCCGGTGATCGCGCCAGTGGCGTAGGTTCTACTACGAGGCTGCGGCCACGCAGCCGCCTTCAGCTGCAGAACTCAACCGATGGCTCTTCCGCGAGACCGTCCCCGGGAGCGTGTGCTGTACGGTTCCCGCGATGCGTTGCTGACTGATGAAGATCCTCGGATGCAGCTCGCCGGGCGCTTTCTGGCGCCGGCTGCCCACAACCGCCAGCTCTGACCAGCCGGGCCTGCCCCGAGACCTTCGGTCGCGCGCGCGTTTCAGTCCGCCTTCCAGATCTGCGTGTCCGGGTGGAACGCCGCCCAGGCGAACCAGAACTCCGTGGTGTGAATGACCGGCTCGAGCTGGCGGCCGGCGAGAGGGCCGTGGAACGCATGCCCGGAGATATCCCAACTGGAACCGGTCTCACCGTCCCGGAAGCGGCCAGGTTCCGGCGCCGTGAAGCTCAGGGGTCTGCCGTCGATCGTCGCGGCGTAGGCAGCGGCAGCGCCAACGTCCTGTGCGGAGGCAATCTGGTCCTTTCCAAGGGCACTCGCAGTCCCCTCGGCCCAGAAGACGGCGACCGCCTGGCCGGACACGCGGACGTTCGCCACGCGTGCCTTCGAGAGGACGGAGAACGGGATCGCAAGGAACTCGCGCTGACCGCGCCCCAACGCTACTACCCGCTCAAGCCCATCGAGCCTGGGGTCGATACGCCCGTCGAACAGAAACGGCCGCGACCCCAAGGTGTCGTAGCCGGCGTAGGGGTTGAGGCCGTATTCGCGCGTGAAACCGGTGCGGGTCGTGAGCACGTCTGCATCTGGGAAGCGGCTGCGGACATCAGCGTATGACAAAACGGACAACGAAAGCGGCTTGAGCTCCGTTCCGGAGTACTGTCCCACGATCCCCTCACCGGTAGCCTGTTGCCACCAACTCTCCGTTTGGCGATCCCACATGATCAGGTCCGAGTGGCGGAGGTTCCCCGAGACGCCGAAGTCGAGCGTCCGGCCGTCGACCCGCCGGTCGAAAGCCAGGGCTGTATTGCAGAGCGGGCAGAAAGTCACCACGGCCGGGACACCGTTGACCACGTCGTTGACGATCTCGTGCCAGGTGAGAATATGCAGGGGATAGGCGCGCACGGTGTCGCCGATCCGTAGAAGCGCTACCGGGTAGTTGTCCGGGTACTCGGTATCTCTTACGCGCGCGAAGTTCGCCTCTCCACGGCGCACGCCGGGAAGGGTCGTGGCGCCGGCGGCATCGAGTGACGGGATGCAATCCTTCGCCGGGCAGCCACGGACCACCTCTCCCAGGTCGATCGTAGTCCGGGAGAAGTCCGTCCTCGACCAGTCCGGCCATTGGGCGCCTCTGCGCGCGGACTCCTTGGCGCTGGACGTGGCGCCGGCCGCGGGCCCGGCTGTGACTCCAGTCGCCTTCTGCTCACCGCCGCTACAGGCCGCGGCCAGCCAGGTGGCCAGCACCAGGACCGCGACCCAGCGGTAAGGCGCGCCGCAGAGGGCGCCGATTGGCCGCCGCAACGTTCCGGGCATTGTTCACCTCCCCTTTGGCGCGCCGCCGCGCTGGTGTCCCAGTTTGGCGAGCTCACCGTTCAATGCATCTTCCGTGACCCGGCCCTGTCCCGAGTTGCGGAGTATGCCCAGGCGGTCGATGAAGAAGGTGGTCGGCATTCCGCGGACCCCGTAGTGGTTGGCGATGGCGCCGTCCGTATCCAGCACCGCCGGGAACGTGGCCCCGGTCGTCCTTAGCATGTCCACTGCTTTCTCACGCGACTCCTGCAGGTTGACCGCGAGCACGACGACCTCACCGTCCAGTTCCCGGTAGGCGGCCTCGAAGTCCGGCAGCTCAGCGCGACAGGGGCCGCACCAGCTCGCATACCAGTTGAGCACCACGGTCTTCCCGCGGTAGTCCGATAGGCGCCGCACGGTCTTTCCGTCGCGCGCGTCGAGCAGCGCGAAGTCCGGGGCTGGCCTGCCGGTCTCCGGGCTCCAGCTGTCAATCACGCCGAGGCTGTTTTGAGCATCGCTGTCGCCGCCCTGGCGCAGGACGTAGCCGACTGCGGCGAGTGCGACCATCGTCGCGGCCGCCAGCGCCAGTCCCGATTGGAAACGTCGGCTGCGCCCTGCCGGCATCATGGCCTCCGTCCTGATTCCAACGAAAATCGCAGGTTCGCGCGGGGTGCTCAGTGATTAAGATCACAGATGGGCAATCTCTTCATCGGCGCTTAAAGCAGCCCGGTCCGCGCAACGCCTCGAAGGGAAGCGCCAGCCGACGCAAGACGGTGATTCCGCAAACACAGGACCCGTGCAGTGTGATCGGTATCACAGATCGGCGGCCTTCGCGGAATCCAGACTTAATGAATGCGCCGTCCGCTCCTGGAACTGTATGTGACCGCTGGATGCCACGCGTGTGCACGGGCACAGCGAGTGGTGGCCGGCTGCACCAGCCTGCTTGCGCTTGTCGATTTCGCGCTCCGGGAGATAGGCGCCCCTGGCGTGCAAGCGCCGCGCGGGTTGGTCGGAGGGCCCACGGTTGTCCTTGACGGGATTATAGTCGGCCTCGGGACTCCTGACTGCGCGGAGCTGGCGGAGCGCGTCGAGTCGCTGGTTCGGGCGGAATAGCGGGGGATAGGCAATGAAACTTCGGCGGAGGGTGCGTCAGGCGAGCCCGCCCACGAGCATCGACCTGCGCCGCGAAGTGGACCGCCTGCGCGCCGCGCTGCTCATGGAGAACGACCTGTTCCAGGGGTTGGACTCCGCCGTTATGGGGCGGATTGCTGCCCGGCTGCCGATGGTGACGTGCCGGGCCGGCACAGTGGTCTATTCCCCCGGCGAGACAGGCGAGGGGCTGTTCATTCTCAAGGCCGGGACGGTCCGGCTCTACCGGATTACCCCCGATGGCCACAAGCTGGTCCTTGCGACCCTGCGTCCGGGGACGGCATTCGGAGAGATGGGGTTCCTGGGGCAATCGATGACGGGATCGTTCGCGGAGGCAAACGAAGACTCGACGATTTGCATCGTCAGCCGCCGGGATATCGAGGAGATCATGATGGACAACCCGACCGTCGCCGTCCGCATGATCCGGCTCCTTTCAACGCGGCTCCGCGAGGCGGAAGATAAGCTCGAACAGATGGCGTTCGCACCGGTCGCGGAACGCGTTGCGCGGCTCCTGTTGCACATGGCCGAAGGCGACGAAGTGTCGGGATTGAGCCACCAGGAGATGGCGGAAATGCTGGGCGCCGCCCGCGAAACGGTGTCCCGCGAACTCGTCGCACTCAAGACCGCCGGTATCATCACCATAGATCGGCGGGCGATCCGGATCTTGAACAGCGAGGCCCTGGCAGCGCACGCAGGGAACGCGTGCTAACGCGTGCCTCCATCGCTGCTCCCCTGGCGACAGCCGCGCTTACCGGTATCTGGTTGGCCATGACCGCGCGGGCGGGGCTCACCTATCACTTCCATCCGCTGCTCATCGCTGCGTGCCCCGGGGTCATCGGACGGTTGGCGGGCCGCCGGCCATCGGGCGGGGCGGCGCTGCTGGCGATAGCCATGGGCGTCGTGTTCGTTTCCCTGGGCTCGCTGGGCCTTGTCCTCCTCGATGCATGGCCGACAGCAACCTTCTGGCACGGTCAACCGGGAGGTACGGCGGCAGAAACCGCGGCTGCGACGATCCTCGGAGCGGTGTCCGGCGGCGGCGCGGCCCTGTGGTCTCCACGCCGCCGGTGAACTCGGGGCTACACGCCGCCGCGCTGAAGAGCGCTCTCGATCGCGGCCCTGAACGCATCCGCCGTCCGCTGGAACCCGAACTGCGCTACAGCACGGCCACGCGCGTCGATGAGCACGAATGTCGGCGTGCCGCGGACGCCGTAGCGGGCGGCCGCCCCGGCGTCATCGTTGACCGATTTCTCTACGAAGAGCGCACGCCCCAGGAACTCGTGTGCCGTGCTATGCGCCCAGGGTTCCATTTTTTCGCAGAACTCGCAGGTCGTCGCCGAAAACCACACCAGCGTCGCTTTCCCGTCGGCACGGGGCGCACTCGCGGACGGGAGGGAGACAGTGGAATGGTAAACCGTGTGGTTCGGGCCGGTGAGCACCTTGATCGGGCCGCCGCCAGCATTCTCCTGCGCCAGAGACGTAGTCGCGGGGTTCTCCGTCGTCTGCTGGTTTGCAGCCTTGACCAGGAAGAAGCCGATGGCGCCGATCGCGACCACGGCCGCGATTCCGATCAGCCACGGCTTCCAGATCGCCGCCGTTGACTTCGGTTGTCGCGCTGCATATTTGCGCGGCCGTCTACGCGCGGTCGATGGAGCCTTCGCGTTCGCCATGCATCCTCCAGGCCCGGATGGGCCGGGCAGGGTTCAGTAAACGGCCTCAAGGCGGCACGTTCTGTGATCCAGATCGCAGAGCGCGATCGTCCAAACGATCAAGGGTGACCTGGAGTCTCTCACTCGAGGTTGTTCATGGCAGCTCCGCTCGTTGTCCGGCGCCAGAAGGTGACCCATGCCCGTGCCGCCTACGCTGCACTGGGGCTCCTGATCCTGGGCCCGGTGTTGGCCTTTGTGGTGGCCGGGACCGATTCCTCGGCGTTCCGGCTGGACGGGGCGGGTGGTCCACTGATCGCCTTCTCCGCGGGGGTGCTCTCCTTTCTCTCGCCCTGCGTCCTGCCGCTCGTCCCGATCTACATCACCCACCTGGCGGGAGCCAGTGTCGTCAATGGCGTTGTCGTGGCCGACCGCAAGCGGACCTTCAGCCACGCCGTCGCATTCGTTGGCGGGTTGAGCCTGGTCTTCGTCACACTTGGGGCCAGCGTTGGCCTCATCGGGTTCTTCCTCACCGACCACCAGGTGGAACTGCGCGAAGGTTCCGGGGTGCTTCTGATCGCGATGGGCGCACTCATCGTGCCGTCCTACGGCGAGCGATCTCCCAGGCGGTCCGGCATCATGCTGGCCGGTCTCGCGGTCCTGTTCGTCGCGCTCGTCCAGCTTGCGGACCTGCAGGGCGACCGGGGACGCATGCTCATCCTCGTCGCCGCGCTGGCGGTGTTCTGGGCACGCTTCTCGGGCTACCTGAAGCTGCCGGTCCTCTCGCGGACGTTCCAATTCGACCCGGCGGCGAAGCGGAGCGCGGGGTACGCGCGCTCCGGGCTCGTCGGCGCCGCGTTCGCCACGGGCTGGACGCCCTGCGTCGGCCCCATCCTCGGCGGGATCCTTACGCTGGCGGCGACCTCCGGTCATGCGTGGACGGGCGCCTATCTGCTGGCCGCCTACTCAGCCGGCTTCAGCATCCCATTTCTCGTGACCGGCCTGGCCGTGGCGGACGTCTCGAAGGCGTTGCGAAAGGTCCAGCCGTACATGCCCGCGTTCGAAGTCGCCAGCGGCGTGATGATGGTGGGGCTCGGGGTGCTTCTCCTCAGTGGCCGCCTGACCGCGCTTAACGGGTACTTCAACTTTGCGGGCTTCAATCAGGGGCTATAGGTCAGCACTTTCGGTCGAGCCGGGCGCCGAACCGGCATGGCGGGCTTCACGCTCGCCTTCGCGCAGCTGAGGCCACACGACCAACAGGTGTTCGCGCGCGCCGAGGAGTTCGTCGCGGGCGAGGTCCCGCCACCGCGGCTCTCTAGCAGGGTGATGAAAAAGTCCTCGGCTGTCGGCCAGCTCGACAATAACGCATCACGCAACGTGCTCTTTTGAAGCTGGCGATTCGGGGCTCTGCTATGACTGATCGTATTTTTCAGCACCCTG
>JAYUAG010000499.1:0-3169 GCA_043741475.1 Thermoflexaceae bacterium
ACTGCACCTGTCGAGGGGAAACGGCTTACCGGCCAACCCTCGTCCCCGCTCTAGCCCGCGCGATGCCCTTGGCGTTGCAAGGGTGGCCACGACCGCAACGGCGTGGCAGGCGGCCCGGCAGCCCCTTACCGGGGATGCGCCGGTGAATGGCAACAGGCCGCAGGAGAGGACCCCGTCCCATGGCCCGCATGACCGGCGCCCAGATCACGCTGGAGTCGCTCCAGCGCGAGGGAGTCGACACGATCTTCGGTTACCCCGGAGGCGTCGTCCTGCCCCTCTATGACACCCTTCCTCAGTTCCCGAACATCAGGCACATCCTCGTCCGCCACGAGCAGGGCGCGGCCCACATGGCCGACGGTTACGCCCGCGCCAGCGGCCGCATGGGCGTCTGCCTGGGCACGAGCGGCCCCGGCGCGACCAACCTCGTGACCGGCATCTGCACCTCGTGGATGGACTCGACGCCCGTCTTCGCCCTGACCGGTAACGTCGCCCGCACGCTCCTCGGCCGCGACGGCTTTCAGGAAGCGGACATCACGGGTATCACGCACTCCATCACCAAGCACAACTACCTCGTCATGAACGCAAGCGAGATCGCCCTCAGCATCCGCGAGGCAGCCCACATCTGCACGACCGGGCGTCCCGGGCCCGTGCTCGTCGATATCCCCAAGGATGTCTTCCAGGAGCAGGCCGAGTTCGCTTGGCCCGAGACGGTCAGCCTGCGCGGTTACCGGCCGACGACCGAAGGCCACGCGGGCATGATCAAGCGCGCCGCCGAGCTCATCAACGAGGCGAAGCGGCCGATTATCATCAGCGGCCACGGCATCATCTGGGGCGAAGCCCAGCGCGAACTCGTCGACCTTGCGGAGAAGGCCTGCATCCCCGTGATCACGACCTTCCTCGGGATCGGCGGTTTCCCCGAGGGACACGCGCTCAGCTACGGCTGGCTCGGCATGCACGGCATGTTCTACGCCAACATGGCGGCGGATAAGGCCGACGTCGTGATCGGCCTGGGCATGCGCTTCGACGACCGAGCGATGGGGCGCTTCAAGGACTTCAACCCGACGGCCAAGATCATCCACATCGACATCGACCCCGCCGAGATCGGGAAGAACTTCAAGACGCAAGTCCCGATTGTCGGGGACGTGAAGAAGGTTCTGCCGAAGCTGTTCGCCGAGGTGAAGCAGCAATCGCGGCCGGACTGGATCCGCTGGATCGACCAGCAGCGCGAAGACCACCCGAGCCTCCACATCCGCGAGAGCCGCCGGATGCTGCCCCAGGCCGTCATCCGCTCGCTCTACGAAGCAACGAACGGTGACGCGACGATCGTCACTGGCGTCGGCCAGCACCAGATGTGGGCGGGCCAGCACTACATCTATAAGCGCGCCCGCCAGCTCATCTCCTCCGGCGGCCTCGGCACGATGGGCTTCGAACTGCCCGGCGCGATCGGCGCCCAGGTCGCGCTCCCAGGCCAGGAGGTCTGGGCGATCTGCGGCGACGGCGGCTTCCAGATGACGATGCAGGAACTCGCCGTCTGCGTGGATGAACAGCTCCCCGTGAAGATCGCGATCATCAACAACGGCTACCTGGGCATGGTGCGCCAATGGCAGCAGCTCTTTTACGACAAGAACTTCGTCTCGGTCGCGATGACGCAGCCGGACTTCTGCAAGATCGCGGACGCCTACGGCATCCGCGCAATTCGCGTGGAGCACAAGCACGAGGTCGAATCGGCGATCAAGGAGGCACGGGCGCACAAAGGCCCGGTGCTCGTCGACTTCATGGTCGACCAGGAGGAGAACGTCTGGCCGATGGTGCCTGCGGGGGCATCGCTCGCCGAGACGATCGAAGCCCCGGCCGAAGAGATGATGCGATGAGCGCCACCGAAGCCAACGGCCGTCGCCCTCGCGCCAACAACCACACCGTCGTCGCTATCGTGGAAGACAAGCCGGGCGTGCTCATGCGCGTCTCCAGCCTCTTCCGGCGGCGCGGCTTCAACATCGCGTCCCTCACTGTCGGCCCCACGGAGGAGGCCGGCCTGAGCCGCATCACGATCGTCGTCGACGGCGAAAGCGCGACCATCGAACAGGTGGAGAAGCAGCTCTACAAGCTGATCGACGTGGTCAAGGTGAGCGACCTCTCGAACGAGGACATGGTCGCGCGCGAACTGGCGCTGATTAAAGTGCGCGCGAACAACGTCAACCGCCACGAACTCTTGGACATCGCCACCGTCTTCCGCGCCGATGTGGTCGATATCGCCACGAACTCGCTCATCCTCCAGGTGGTCGGCGACGAGGAGAAAATCGACGGGTTGCTCAAGATGCTCGAGCCCTACGGCGTGCGCGAACTGTCGCGTACGGGCAGGATCGCGATGGTGCGAGGTACGAAGACAACCACCGTGCACGAGCGCGAACCGGAACAGATCGCGAAGGCTCACGCGAGCCAGGGCCGCCGCGTCGAAGGCATCGAGTTGCCGTTCAGCAGCGACTAACGCGGGCCGCGGCTGACCGCGCGGACTACCGGTAGGGAACCGCGCGCGTCAGCAAGCGGACGTTTCACCAGGTCCGGTTGGCCGCGCGGTCATTCCAACGGAATCGCGGACGGGTGGAGGGAGATGATCTCGATGCGGTCTGGCAGCACGTGGTAAAGCAGCCGATATCGTCCGATAACGAGCTCCCGGATCTGCCCATACCGATTTCCGGAACCTCTCGCCCAGAAAAAGGATACGTCTCGAGCCGGGCGCCTGCACGGAGTACGCGGTCGGCGAGCCGCTTACGGGCCGCGTCCGAGAACTGGCCCAGCCTCTCAAGCTCAGCGTCGAGGTTGCGAGCGGCCTCGTCGTCCCAAACGACGGTCACTCGTCAAGCCCAAACCTTCGACGCATCTCCGCGGTCGAGTGCACGCGACCGGCGGCGCCGTCGGCAAGGCCGCGCGCTATCTTCTGCCGCAGAATCATGAGATCGGCGACTTCATCCCACGAGGTCGTGTCAGGAAGCCGATCGATCAGTGCCTTCGCCTCGTCCTTGACGCCAATTGCCATAGATCGAGTATAAGCCAGGCGCGTTCATTCGCCACTCACCCCAGCTCGATGAGCACGTCGCCTTCGCGGACCACGTCGCGGTCGCGTACGGCGACGCGCTTCACCGTCCCGGCCATCGTCGCAGTGACGCGGTGC
>JAYUAG010000500.1:0-7416 GCA_043741475.1 Thermoflexaceae bacterium
TACGAGTGCGTCAAGGCTTCCATTGCATCGTGACCCAGAACACTTGCGAAGACAACACCCAAAGCACCCTGACACAGTTCTCCGGGAATGCGTCGCTCAGTGGGGAGCAGCACGGCAGCAGGTCCTCGGCCTCTACTTCTGGCGGCCGACTAGCAGGGTGCTGAAAAATACGATCACTCATAGCAGAGCCCCGAATCGCCAGCTTCAAAAGAGCACGTTGCGTGATGCGTTATTGTCGAGCTGGCCGACAGCCGAGGACTTTTCATCACCCGGCCAGGGAGAGTCGACCCATGGTCATGGCCCCAGAACGTATCCAGAGCCCCTTCCTTGAAGGCAACTTCGCGCCCATCAGCGAAGAGGTGACGGCCGACGATTTGCCAGTGATCGGGGAACTGCCGCGCCAGCTGGACGGCATGTTCGTGCGGACCGGCTCGAACCCGCGATACGAGGTGATCAAGGGTTACCATTGGTTCGGGGGCGATGGCATGCTGCATGGCGTGCGGCTCCAGAACGGCAAGGCCAGCTACCGCAACCGCTTCGTGCAGACGGAGGCCTACCGCAAGGAGAAAGCGGCTGGCCGCGCACTCTGGAGCAGCGGGCTGGGCGCGCCGGAGTTCGACAATCCGAACGGCCCGGGCCGTGGAAACACCGGAAACACGGCGATGGTCTGGCACGATGGGCGACTGCTCGCGCTATGGGAGGGCGGCGACCCACACCAGATCACGGCGCCCGGCCTCTGCACCGTAGGCCCATACAACTATGGCGGCCAACTGGTGCACGCGTTCACCGCACACCCGAAGGTCGACGACGCCACGGGCGAAATGGTGTTCTTCGGCTACAACATGATGGGCATGGACATGACTTCCATGAAGCAGGCGCCGTTCCTGCAGTACTCGGTCGCTTCGAAAGCGGGCGAGATCGTCCACACAACCGCGATCGACCTCCCGATCGGCGTGATGATGCACGATTTCGCGATCACCTCGAACTACTCGATCTTCATGAACCTCCCTTACACCTTCAGCCTGGACCGGGCGATGCGGGGAGATCAACCGTTTGCCTGGGAGCCGGAGCGCGGCGCCCAGTTCGGCATCCTCGCGCGGCACGCGCCCGGCGCCCAGGTGCGCTGGTTCGCCGCCGACCCGTGCTACGTCTTTCACACCTTGAATGCGTTCGAAGAGGGCGACGAGGTGGTGCTGGACGCCTGCCGGATGAGCAAGGTGGACCTTGGCTCGCTGGACTCGACGGTCACGCCGACCGTTGAGGACGCGCTCACGGTGATGCGGGATGATTCGAGTTCCAGGCTGTATCGGTGGCGGTTTAACCTGAAGACGGGCGCGGTGAAGGAGGAACCCCTGGACGACGCGCCGAGTGACTTCCCACGCGTCAATGACCGCCTGACGGGCAAGGCAGCTCGCTATGGCTACACCGCGCGCTTCCGCCGTGACTCCACGATGCCCGAGTCCGACGCGGTGTTGAAATACGACCTGAAGAAAGGGGTGAGCACCGCACACCTTCATGGAAAAGACCGCTTCGGCGGCGAGCCCGTCTTCGTGCCGCGGGACGGTGGCGTGTCAGAGGACGACGGTTGGCTCGTCACTTTTGTCTATGATGGCCAGAGCGGTGGGAGCGAGTTCGTCGTGCTGGACGCCGCGGACATTGCGACGAGGCCGGTAGCGAGGGTGGTCCTGCCCCAGCGCGTGCCCTACGGGTTCCACGGCGCGTGGATCACGGCGAACCAAATCGCGAATTCGCGCGAGTCCTGAAGCTGAAGGAGCACGGCCTCGGAACCCTCTATCGCATCTGGCGACGGCTTCCGTCACCGCTAAAGGCGGTTGCCGTAAAGGTGCTGGTGCCTTCGGCCCAGGTCGGCGCCGCGTTACTGGTACACGATGGAGCGCACGTGTTGCTTGTGCGCCAGACCTACACGACGGGTGGGCGTTGGGCGTTGCCCGGGGGGTGGGCGAAGCGGAACGAATCGCCTCGGGCGGCCGCCGAACGAGAGACGCGAGAGGAACTTGGCATCGATGTCGCGTCGGGTCGCGTGCTGGCGGTTGGGCGCGGTTGGTATGGCGAGGTGGTAGCGATTTTCGAGGCGGACCGGGCGATCGACCTGGGTGCGGTGCGCAGAAGCGCGGAGATCGCCGAAGCACGGTACTTCGCCTTCGACGCCCTGCCGCCCCTGGTGGGGAAGGACGCCACGCTGTTGCTCGAAGCCATCCAGGCGGTGGACGGCAGCCGTTAGCCCGCGGGCGGCCGGGGAGCGACAGACTGCGGGGCTTCTCGATCGTCCCTGCGGGGCCGCCGGGAGCGCACGAGTGCGGCGAGGGCGCTGCGCATCGGCCGCCGTCTGAGTGCCCCCGCCGTGGCATGGATCGGAGACGCGAGAAACGCCCGGCCGATCGCTCGCAGCGCCCGCCGCCGCTTGCCCCTGGTCGCGTGCTCCGCGGCGCAGCTGCCGAAGTAGCCGGAATAGGCGCCTTGGTGGTGGAGCAACGCGCGCAAAAGGAACGTAAGAGATGGCCCGCGGCCAGCCTTGCGGCCGCGGCGAGCGTTGCGCCAGAGGACCCGGTACATGTAGCCGAGTCGCCGCCATTCGAGGTCCTCTCCCCGCACAGAGGCTGGCCGCTGGCGGAAGAGGACGCTGGGGACCGGGACGAAGCCCATGGGGTGGGCGAGCGCGAGGCGCAAGTGCCAATCCCAATCCTGATCGCCCCAGAGGGTTGTATCCGATTCGCCGACGGAAGCGAGGGCGCTGCGGCGGACGACCGTCCCGCCGACCTGGGGGTAGTAGCGGAAGAACGACGCAAAGAGGTCGCCATCGAGTGGAAGAGTCTGGGGCCAGGGTGCGGTGGGGCCAGTCAGGTCCTCCCCGATGTTGACGATCTGGCCCACCACAGCCTGGAGTTCGGGCCTTTCGCGCATCAGCTGGATGTGCGGCCGCGCCTGTCCCGGGGTGTAGACGTCATCGTCGTCCAGGAGCGCCACAAACTCGCCGGCGGCCGCTGCCAGGCCGGTGTTGCGGGCGGCTGCACTGCCCACGCCTCCGGCGACGAGCACGCGGTCGGCAAAACAGGCGGCGATTGCGGCCGTATCGTCGGTCGAGCCATCGTCGACAACGATCAGCTCGACCGTGAGGTCAGGGCCTTCGAGGGCGCGGACACTCTTGAGCGCTTCCGCCAGGAGGGCCGCGCGGTTGCGCGTTGGCACCACGACAGAGAGCGTCGCCGGCGGGTCAAGACGCCGTGGAGCCGGGGGTGTCACACCGGTAGCTTCGACTCTGGGGGGCGGCCGGCGCAGGGCACACGGTCATGGCACGGGGCCGGTCGTCCTCGTCGCGGTGGCCACTCCCCTTCATGCGCATATGCGCTTATACTTTTGCCATGACCGGGGATCCTCTCCTTCGCAAGGCCCAGGCGGATGTCGTCCTCGAACGGACGGCGGGCCAGCTCCGGCAGTTGCTCGGGGAAGCCTGTGCCGAGCTGGACCCGTTTCCACCGTTTCCGAACGCGCTCTTCACCAACGCGGTGGAGTGTGAAGAGGGCGCCTCGTCCGACCCCGAACGTGGTTGCGTCGTGGTCTGCGCCGACGGCGAACTGTATGAGCTGGAGATGGGGATAGACCACGACAGCATCGAACTGACCGGTTCGTGGGACCCGGTGACGGCGCGCAAAGAAACGGCGAAGAAACTCGAACTGCACCCGCGAGATTACCTGGTGTACGCCTACAACGGTCTCATGGCCGTAACCGAACTGCTGCTCGAAAGGGACGAGGAGGGACAACGGTGAAGCGATTCCTGAAGACATTGATGCTGCTCAGCATCGCAGCGGCAGCGGTGGGGTTCGTGGTCTACCGCTGGCAGCGGCGCGCCCCGGGCCCGCTCTGGGAACCGGAGGACGACTGGCAGCCGGAGACGGGCGAAGCGGACGGCGCCGCCGCGGGCCAGGGAGCAGCCGCACACGAAGCAGGCTACCGCGCGGTGACCACGATGCCCGTGGGAGGCGTGGAGGCCGAAGTCGAAGAGATGATGGCGGAAGACGCGTTCCTGGAGGCGATTGCGCCCCCGGACGAAGCGCCGGTCATCGAGGCGGCCCGGCTGGTGGCCGAGCATGCAGAGGCGACACGGGTCGATGCCGAGCGCATCGAGGCCGGGCGAGTCGAAGCCGAACGGGTCGAAACCGAGCGCGTCGAAGCTGAGCGTGCCGAAGTCGAGCGCGCCGAAGCTGAGCGCGTCGAAGCCGAGCGGGCCGAAGCCGAGCGCGCCGAAGCCGAGCGCGCCGAAGCTGAGCGGGCCGAAGCCGCGCGGGTCGAGTCCGAGCGGGTCGATGCCGCGCGGGCCGAGTCCGAGCGCGTCGAAGCCGAGCGGGTCGAAGCCGAGCGCGCCGAAGCCGAGCGGGCCGAAGCCGAGCGCGTCGAAGCCGAGCGGGTCGAAGCCGAGCGCGCCGAAGCCGAACGGGCCGAAGCCGAGCGGGCCGAAGCCGAACGTGCCGAAGCCGAGCGGGCCGAAGCCGAGGGCGTCGAAGCCGAGCAGGTCGAAGGTGCGCAAGGAACGGTAGAGCCCGACGCCGCGTCGCTCGAAGCCCCGGCCGAACAGCCGTTCTCAACCCGCGGGGAGGGCTTCCGCTGGCCCTGGCAGCGACGCCGCGAAGAGCCAGCGGCGAGCGAAGCCATTCCCGCCCCTACCACGGACACGGGAGCGGATGACGCTGTCACCGTGGACGCCGATGCTGCGGCGCCGGCCGAAGGGGATGGAGGGCCCGGCGAGGCCTCGCCGCAATGGCCATGGCAACGCGGGGACGCGGCGTCCGCCGAAGGCGGGAGTTCGGTGCGCTGGCCCTGGCAGAAGGAACAGCCGCCCGCCGAAGGAACCACGGCCGCAGCCCCGGTCGCCACGGTCCAAACGGCCGCGGCCATCGAAGCGCCCCCGGCCGTGGCCCAGCCAGTGCGCGGGACGCTTTCGGACTGGCCCGCAGATACGCTCCCCGAGACGCCCCAGGCGCCCCGGTACCCCTGGCAACGGGGCGCGGAGCCTGAGTGGATGGACGACGCCGAGGGCGATACGGCGCCGCCACCGACGCCTTCGACTTCCGCCACGGCCAGCGAGATGCCCGCGCTCGCAGCACCGGAGGCGGTTGAAGTGCTCAGCGGCACGGTCATCGAAGCGCCAGCGACCGCGGAACGGGTGGACGAGCGAGTACTGGCACGCTACTTCGATGAAGAGGCGGCCGGGCCGGAGCGGCCTTCGGCGCGGCCCGAGGGCAAGTTGATGGCCGGCATCGAGGAGGCGCTGGCCGAACTCGCGCCTGAGCCGGTGACGGCGGCATCGGGGCGTAACGCGGAGTCGTACCTGGATGAAGGGAACGTGTACTTCAATGTCGGGCAGTATGGCCTGGCGATCGAGCGGTACACGCGGGCGCTCGATATCGACCCGGAACTCACGGCCGGGTATTACAACCGGGCGAACGCGCAAACGCGGGGCGGAGAATACGACCTGGCGCTGGCCGACTACGACCACGCGCTCGACCTGATGCCGCTCGATGCGGACGCGCTCAACAACAGGGGGATGCTCCATCTCTATCGGGCGAACTACACAGCGGCACTGCGGGACTTCAATGCGGCGCTCGTGATCGACCCATCGGACACGACGGTGATGGTGAACCGCGGACTCTCACAGCTTCACGGGGGCGACCCGGCGGCGGCGCTGATCGACTTCCAGGAAGCAGCCTCGCTCGACGACACCGACGCGGCGGCGCACTACGGCGCCGGCCAGGCGGCGGCGGTGCTCGGCAACCGGGACGAGGCGCTGCGCCGGATACGGCGGGCGCTGCAGCTCGACGCCGGCTACGCGCGCGAGGCTGCGGCGGACGCGAAGCTGGCTCAACTGCAGGGAGACACGGAGTTCATGCGTCTTTTGCGAGACGCCGGCGCGCGGCGGTAGGCCTGAAGCCACCTCCGCTCGCACGGACGGGGCACGATCGCGTAGGCTCGGTGTCGTGGCGAAAGACGACCTGAGTATCGAGGTGGGCGGGCTCCCGGTGACGGTCACCAACCCGGGGAAGGTGTTCTTCCCGGAGACGGGCTACACCAAGCTCGACCTCGTGAACTACTTCATCGCCGTGGGCGAGGGCGCGCTGCTCGGCATCAGAAATCGACCCACCGTCTTGAAGCGCTTTGTGAACGGCGCGGCCGAGGAGCCGTTCTTCCAGAAGCGCGCGCCGGGCGGTCGCCCCGATTATGTGACGACCGCGCACGTCGGTTTCCCCAGCGGCCGCACGGCCGACCTCGCGGTGACGACTGCGGTTGCCGGCGTTGCCTGGATGGCGAACCTCGGATGCCTGGACCTGAACCCCTGGCCCGTCCGCGCGGACGACGTGGACCACCCGGACGAGCTGCGCGTGGATCTGGACCCGACCCCCGAGGCAACCTTCGCGATGGTGCGGGAGACGGCGCTGGCGGTGCGCGAGGTGCTCACGGAACTGGGCTACGCCGGCTATCCCAAGACCTCCGGGTCACGTGGCATCCACATTAACGTCCGCATCGAGCGGAACTGGGGCTTTCGCGAAGTGCGCCGCTGCGCCCTCGCGCTCGGCCGCGAGGTGGAGCGGCGCAACCCGGCGCTCGTCACGACCGCCTGGTGGAAGGAAGAACGCCACGGTGTCTTCATCGACTACAACCAGAACGCGCGGGACCGGACGGTAGCCTCAGCCTACTCGGTGCGGCCGACACCGGACGCGCGCGTGTCCTGTCCGATCACCTGGGAGGAACTCCCGGGCGTCGAACTGGCGCAGTTCACGATCGCTACGGTGCCCGCCCGCTACGCCACAATCGGCGACCCGGGGGCGGCGATAGACGAGGTCGCGTTTTCGCTGGAGCCGCTGATGGAGCTGGTGAAGCGGCACGAAGCGGAGGGCCTGGGCGAGGCGCCGCTCCCGCCCCACTACCCGAAAGAAGAGGGCGAGCCGGCGCGCGTGCAGCCAAGCCGGGCGAAGCGCGAGGGCGGCGCGGGGTCGCGGGGCCGGCCGCGGCGCAATGGGCCGGAGGCGACACCTTAGACAGAAGGCTGCGCCTGGCATCCCGCCCTCACCCCCCGGGCCCCTCTCCCGCTTCGCGGGGCGAGGGGGAGCTGGCGTCGCTCCCGACGGCGTGACTTTCAAAGCTGTTGGTATCTGAAGCGTGTCCAGAGGTCCTCCGCGACCGACTCGTGCTCGAAGCCACAGCCCTGGCGGTCGAAATAGCGGGCGAGGTTCTTGAGGTCGCGGCCCAGTAGCTGGCGCGAGGCAGGGGCGAAGCGCGGGTCGACCGCCTGGGGAAAATCGATCACCTTCGCCTCGTCCTTCCAGACGAGGACGTTGTAAGGCGAGAGGTCGCCGTGGACGATGTTGTGCGCGAGCCAGAGTTCGACGTTCCAGAGGAGCCGGT
>JAYUAG010000501.1:0-3162 GCA_043741475.1 Thermoflexaceae bacterium
CGGGAGCGGCTAACACGAAGTCGCGAAGGACGCAAAGACACTCTTCCTGAGCCTTCGTCGTCTTTGAGTCTTTGCGTGAACCCGGCCAGCCGGCGCGCCCCTACTGGCGCAGGAACAGGATGACGGCCGCGGCCAACCCATACACCACTACCGCCACTCGCAGCCACCGCTTTCCGAGCCGCCGCGCGACGCCTACTCCCGCATAGCCCCCCGCCAGCGCACCCACGGCCATCACCGCCGCCACGCTCCACGCTACCGGACCGAAGAACGCGAACCAGAGAAACGCCACCGAATTCATGATCAGCGAGAGCATGCCTTTGAGCGCGTTCGAATGCTGCGGGTCGTCCGGCAAGAGCACGCCGAGTAGCGCGAGCGTCATGATCCCCAACCCGGCGCCGAAGTAGGCCCCGTAAACGCCCATCACGAATGTCGTAGCGAGGAGCGGCGCCCCGAGGGCGGCCACACCGGGCGCACGGCCCCGATTTACCCGCCGCGCAAGCACATCCTGGAAGGCGAGGAGCAAGCAGGCGAACACGATCAGGAAGGGCACCAGCCGATCGAACGCTGAGCTGGGAGTAGCGAGCAGGATGATCGAGCCCACCACCGCCCCGGCGATGCTGGGCACGGCAAGCACGCGCACTCGCCGGCGCTGGCGTCCCAGCTCGTCGCGGTAGGCGAACGACCCGGAGGCATAGCCCGGCCACAGGGCGACAGTGTTCGTCACGTTCGCCACCTTGGAGCTGTACCCCGCAGCCACGATCGCCGGGAAACTCACGAGCGACCCGCCCCCCGCGACCGCGTTGATCGCGCCCGCGACGAAGGCGGCGGCGGCAAGGGCCAGGGCCTCGAGTGGATCCATGCGCGCTGAACGGTCGCGCTCTGGCGGGATACGTGCCAGTGAACGGATGCCGTACGATGTGCCCGATGTCTGCCGTCCGCCCGCTGCTCACCTTTGACCTCGATGGCGTCCTCTGCCGCCCGTTGCTCGGGATAAACCCGGGCCGGAACATCAACAAACCTCGCCGCAGCGAAGGTCACGCCACGCCGCTCACGGCCACCGAGCGCTTCCGCTTCGCTGGGCGCCGGGCGATGCCCGGGGCGCGGGAGGGCTTCCTCTGGCTCGCGCAGACCTATGACTGCCAGGTGCTGAGCGCCCGCACGGAGATGACGCGGTCCACAACGGAGTCCTGGTTCCGCCGCTGGTTCGGTACGCTCCCGCCCATCCACCTGCGCGATGGGACCGCGGAAACGCCAGCCGCCTTCAAGCTGCGCAAGGCCCAGGAACTGGGCGCACTCGCGCACTTCGAAGACGACCCGCACACCGCCGAATGGCTTGCCGAGGTTCTGCCGGCGGTCATCCTGGTCGACTGGTGGCGGAACCGCTGGCTCAAGGCGCCGCGCGTCCATCGCGTCCATTGGATCGCCGAAGCCGGCGCGATCCTTCGCCAGGTGACAAGCGCTGGCGCCGGCGCTCCGGATACGACCCCGGCCCAAAGCGTCCCAGCCGCTGGTTAGCTCAGGCGCTCACTCCTCACCCTCGAACGCCCGGCCCGGAGAGCGGGCCGGCGGCTGACGGCGGCAGCGTGACGCGCACCACCACCGTCCCGGCCAGCCGGTCGTGCAGCGGTCTCCTCCGTGGGTCGGAGAACGCCACGCTACAATCGACCAGTGTCCAGAGCTGGCTTGCCACCAGCAGTGCACCGGCGAGCGGCGCGCGAACCGCGTCCGGGGCGGGGCTCCCCCCAACGAGCAGCCCCGCATCGAGCAGCGCCAGGCCGGTCCCCGCGGACAGGAGTGCCCGCAGGAACGCCGCCGGTAGCGACGGTGGCAGGGCCGCCTCGACACGCTGCACACGCAGCCCGGCGGCTCTCTTGCCCACGGTCTGGCCCGTCCTCGCGTGCATCGCCGTCAGGTAGCCGATCGGGACGAGGCTGAGGAGGAAGGTGGCCCCGCCCGCAGCGCGATCGGGTAGCGCGAAAAACAGGACCGGCCCCAGGATTGCGACCGGGATCACGATCAGGCCGTCGATGAGGTACGCCACGAGCCGGCGCCCGTTCGTTCCGGAGCCGGGCGCGGCAGCGACGAAGACGCGCGGCGGCAATGTCCTCGCCGCCCGGCTCGCCGCCGCCGCGGAGAGCTCGTCGAAGGCGTCCCTCAGCTCAGGCGGGAGTGTGGGGCCCCGGCGAAGGCGCCGGATTCGGGAAAAACCGGGAATCATCGCCGCATGATTGACGAGATCGACGATCGCCGTCACGCTCGCGCCCATTCAGGAGGCAGCTCATGGCCAACGTCGAACTCTGGACCAGCGGCGCGGGAGTGCCGATCGCGAACGTCCGCCAGGCGGAACGCGCTGAGACCGCCGGCTGGGACGGCATCCGCTACGTCGATTCACAGAACCTCTCGGGCGATTGCTATATCGCCATGGCGCTCGCCGCCAAGGCCACGACGCGCCTCAAGCTGGCGGTCGGGGTCACCAACCCCGTCACCCGCCATCCGGCGGTCACCGCCTCCGCCATCGCCACCGTCCAGGCGGAGTCGGACGGCCGGGCGGTGCTCGGGATCGGGCGGGGAGACTCGGCGCTCGCCCACCTCGGCATGGCGCCCGCGCCCGTGCCAGTGTTCGAAGACTACCTGCAGCGGCTCCAGGGGTACCTCCGTGGCGATGAAGTCCCCTTCGGCAAGGACGCGAACGTGGCGGAGTTGCACCTCGCCAATGCGCCGACATCGAGCCGCATCGAGTGGCTGCGACCCAATCAGCCGAAGGTGCCTGTCGATGTGGCGGCCACCGGCCCGAAGGTGATCCGCGCGGCCGCGCGCCACGCGGACATCATCAGCTTCGCCGTCGGCGCGGACGTTGACCGTATCCGTTGGGGCATCGCCACGGCGAAGGCGGCGCGAGCGGCCGCCGGGCTGGACGCGGCGATGCGGTTCGGCGCCTACCTTCCCTGTGTCGTCCACGACGACGCGGACGTGGCGCGTCACCTTGGCGAAGGCGGCCTCTCGCTCTTCGCCCGCTTCTCGGTGATGCATGGCAACGTGGTTGGCCCCGCCTCCGGCGCCGAGCGCAAGGTGCTCCAGGACGTCCACCGCGCCTACGACATGACGCGCCACAGCCGCGCCGGTAGCCCACAGGCGGGCGTGCTCACGGGCGAGTTCGCCCGT
>JAYUAG010000502.1:0-7397 GCA_043741475.1 Thermoflexaceae bacterium
AGTCCATCAATGACCACCATCGCAGGGACGGGGCCCGTTGACACATCGCGTTGAGATGGAACGCAACCGCCCCCTTCAACCGTTTTCCCAGCTTGCCGTGCAAAATAATGCCGCCCACCCCCCCGCCGCCGTCGTCATCACACGCGTGTTCGTCTAAACAGCTCGACGCTACACTCTCCCGGTGCCCATCGACCCAGAAACGCTCACCGCACGGCGCGGAACTATCGCCTCCGCCTGGCGCGACCATCGCGGCCCCATCGTGATCGGATCGGGCCAGCCCGTGCCCATTGCCGGCACCGATCAGGCTCATGAATTTCACGCGCACGCCGAGCACTACTACCTCGCCGGCACGGCCGCCCCTGGCGCAGTCCTGACCTTTGACTATCGCGAAGGCTGGGCGCTCTACGCACCCGTCGCCTCCCTGGAAGACCAGGTCTGGGTGGGCGCCGGCCAAACGCTCGACGCCGCCGCCGCGACAAGCGGCATCGATGCCCGGCCGCTCGACGCGCTTGGCCCCTGGCTCGAACGCCACCGGGGAGAGCCGCTGGCGATCCTCGGCAACCACGACCTTGTCGAGCGTCCCGAGTCCTACGGTATTTCCGGCTGGCGACAACTGGAGCCTGAGGTCGACCACGAGGCGAGCGTTCGCCTCTCCCAGTTCGTCGCCGAGGCGCGCCGGGCGAAGGACACCGCCGAACTCGCGGCCATGCGCACCGCCGTCTCCGCTACGCGCGCCGGCCACATCGCCGCCATGCGAGTCGCCCGACCCGGCCTGACCGAGCGCGACCTCCAGGTCGAGGTGGAAGCCGAGTTCTTCCGCAACGGCAGCCCGCGCACCGCTTACGGCTCGATCGTCGGTGGCGGACCGAACGCGGCCGTCCTCCACTTCTCGCCCACCTCACGCGCGTTCCGCGAAGGCGAACTTGTCCTCATGGATGCGGCTGCGGAGTTCGATGGCTATGCCGCCGACGTCACCCGCGTGTTCCCCACGGGACGGCGGTTCGAAGGCTTTCAGCGGAACCTGTACGAACTCGTCCTGAGCGTCCAGGCGGCAGCCATCGCCGACGCCCGCCCCGGCAAGGAGTTCCGGGAATTGCACCTGGAAGCCTGCGCCCGCGTCGCCGCCGGACTCGTCGATCTGGGGATCCTCCGCGGCGAACCGCACGATCTGGTCGCGCGCGACGCCCATGCCCTCTTCTTCCCCCACGGTCTCGGCCACATGCTCGGGCTCGCCACGCACGATGCGGGAGGCTGCCTCGCCGGGCGCGAAAAGAGCGACCGCTTCGGTCTCAAGTGGCTGCGCGCGGATCTGCCCTTGAGGGAGGACTACGTCGTCACGATCGAGCCAGGCATCTATTTCATCCGCCCGCTGCTAACCCGGCCGGACGTGCGCGAACAGTACCGCGACGCCGTGAACTGGGCCCGTGTCGACACACTGCTGGACGAGGGCGGCATCCGCATCGAAGACGACATCCGCATCACCGCAAACGACGCCGAGATTCTCAGCGCCGCCATCCCGAAGACGATCAGCGACATCGAAACCCTGAGAGAGGAGAGCGGCCCATGACGCGCCCCTACGAGAACCTGACCATCGAACAGGTGGCACGGCTGCCACGGCCGGGGACCGTGCTGCCCGGAAACATTGGCTTCACCCCGGACAGCCGCGCCGTCACCTACCTGTTCAGCGCCGAAGGCAACCTCGAACGCAGTCTGTGGCGCTTTGACATCGCCACGGGCGAACGTCGTGTCATCGCCGGGCCACCGCCCCCCCAGGCCTTTAGCCGCGAGGAAGAGCTGCGCCGCGAACGCCAGCGGCTGCGCGAGGTGGGCGTTACGAGCTATGCCTTCGCGAAAGCCAGGCCCACGTTGCTCGTGCCGCTCGAGGGCGCAGTGCACGTCTCAACCGACGGGGCTGGGCTCCGCGAGGTTTCCGGGACCGCAGGCGCAATCGACCCTCGGCTCGACCCCGCGGGCGAACGCATCGCCTTCGTCCGCGACGGCGACCTCCATGTCGTCGACGTCGCGACCGGCGAGGGCAAACGGCTCACGCACGACGCCGAGGACGGGCTCACGAACGGGCTCGCCGACTTCATCGCCCAGGAGGAGCTCGATCAGGATCACGGCTTCTGGTGGAGCCCGGACGGCTCGCTCATCGCCTTCATCCGCGCCGACAGCCGCCACATCCCTGTCTTCCCGATCGTCCACCAGGGCAAGGACACGGTGGACATCGAGCCCCACCGCTACCCGTTCGCGGGCGAGGCGAACGCGAGACTCAAGCTCGGCGTGGTCCAGGTCGCGACCGGCCGCATCGCCTGGATGGGGCTCGCCGAAGATGCCGACTTCTACATCCCCCGTATCGATTGGCGGCCGGACGGGGCACTCACCGCCCAGGTGCTCCTGCGCGAGCAGCGCGACCTCGCGCTCGTCGCCTTCGAGGGTCGCCAGCCACGCGTGCTCATCCAGGAACACTCCGAGCCGTGGCTCAACCTCCATCATTCCTGCCGCTTCCTCGAATCGGGGGAGATCCTCTGGGCGGACGAGCGAACAGGCTTCATGCACCTTTCGCTCCACGATGCGGCCGGGCAGCGCCTGCGCACCCTCACGGCGGGCGAGTGGGTCGTGACCGGGCTCATCGGCGTCGACGAACCTCGGAGGCTCGTCTACTTCACGGCGAACCGCGAAGGGCCTGCGGAGCAACATGTTTATCGCGTCTCGCTTGACGGTGGTGAGATCGAGCGGCTTAGCGAAGGGGCTGGTTTCCACTCGGCCGTGCTCTCGCCCGATGGCGGCTACCTCGTGGTGACGCAATCGCAGCGCGCCCAGGCGCCGGTCGTGCGCGTGCTCCGCTCCGACGGCGCGATCGTGCATACGCTCTTCGAGGACAACGAGGTCACGGCCGAGAGTCTCGGACTCGTCCCACCCGAGATCGTCCAGCTGCCCGCAGCCGATGGTACGACCACGCTCTTCGGCGCCGTCTATAGCCCGCCGAAGCGCGAGCCCGGCCGCCGCTACCCGGTAGTGGTGTCTGTCTACGGGGGCCCTCACGTCCAGCGCGTCTTCGACGGCTGGTCCGCCACCGTCGACCTCCGCGCGCAATACCTCGCCCAGCAGGGTTTCGTCGTGCTCAAGGTCGACAACCGGGGCAGCTTCGCCCGCGGCCTCGCCTTCGAGAGCGCGATCCACCTGGATACCGGTCACGTCGAGGTGTTGGACCAGGTCGCCGCCGTCCGCTGGCTCGGCGAGAACTATCACTACGCCGACGTTTCGCGGACCGGCATCTACGGCTGGAGCTACGGCGGCTACATGACCCTGATGTGCATGGCGCGTGCCCCCGAGACGTTCCATGTTGGCGTCGCCGGCGCCCCTGTGACGCACTGGGACGGCTACGACACCGGCTACACCGAACGCTACATGTCGACGCCGGAGAAGAACGCGGCAGGCTACGAACAGAGTTCCGTCATGGCCCACCTTGACGGCCTCCGCGGCAAACTTCTCGTCGTGCACGGGATGATCGACGAGAACGTCCACTTCCGGCACACGGCGCGGCTGCTCGTCGCGCTCGCAGCGGCCGGCAAGGAGTACGACCTCCTGGTCTACCCCGAGGAGCGCCACATGCCCCGTGATCAGAAGGGCATGGAAGCCGAAGAACGCCGCGTCCTCGGCTTCCTGATGCAGAACCTTCGCCCGGACTGACCCGGTGCGTGCGCACGGGCGCCGGCCTCAGCCACGACCGGCCGTAGCGCGCGCGTCAGCTAGCGCTGGGATGGTTACCACGCTGACTGCCGGGAGCGCCGCCCTGGCGGGTTCACGAGAATCCTCGGGAGCGCGCGTCAGCAAGCGCTGGGATGTTTGCCCCCATGCTGGCGGCCAGGAGAGAGCCACCTTGGATGCCTCAATGAGAACCGTAGCGCGCGCGTCAGCAAGCGCTGGGATGTTTGCCATGCTGGCGGCCAGGAGCCTACGAGAACCCAGCAGCGCCGTCAGAACGGAAACGCGAGCCGCTCCGGCCGCGAACACCACTCTTCGAGGATGTCGTCGGGTTGGATCTCGACCACCTTGCCGTCTTCCCAGAGCACGACCGGCACGCCGAGGCGCTTGTGCCGCCACATCGCTTCACGGCCGGCGAGGTCTACGGCTGCCATCAACCCCTCGGAGTCCCGAAGCACGCGTCGCGGTCGACGATTCCATTTCGCGTGTATTTGTTCCGGAACTCTTCGACGATCCGTTGATGAGCATCCATGATTCGTTATCGTACAGGTCGCCGGACAATCCGGCCGCGGCCGGGCGAATCGCCAACGCCCAACAGCTAACGGCCACCAGCCACCCCGCTGAATCGCGTCTCGCGGGGACGCACTGTACCCTTTGGCGCGATGCACCTTCTCTCGCTCCTGCCCTTCCTCGCGATCAACATCAACATCGACCCGGTGATGTTCGATGCCGGGCCCTTCACGCTCACCTGGCACGGGTTCTTCACCGCCGTCGGCATCATCTTCGGCGTCAGTCTCTCCGTGTTTCTCTGCAAACAGGACGGCATCCCGACCGAGGTCGCCCAGGAGATTGCGCTCGTCGCCGTCCCCTGCGCGATCGTGGGCGCCCGCCTCTTCTTCGTGTTCGAACACTGGGACAGCTTCGGCAGCGACCTCCCGAAGATCGTCACCGGCATCACCGAGGGCGGCATCACGCTCTACGGCGGGCTGATTGGTGGTGTGGTTGGCGGGCTCGCCTACTCACTCTGGAGAAAGTGGCCGATCGCCATCACCTTTGATGGGGCCGCGCCCGGCATGATCCTCGGTCAGGGCATCGGCCGCATCGGCGACCTCATCAACGGCGAGCACCACGCGGACGAAACGTCGCTCCCGTGGGCCGTGCGGTATGTCCACCCGAATACGCTCGGCGAACTCGGCAAGGCGGTCCATCCCACTGCCGGCGGCTACGAACTTCTCGGCGACTTCATCATCCTCGCTCTTCTCGTCTTCGTCTTCCGCCGCATCATCAAGACGCCCGGCTGGACCTTCTGCATCTATGTGGCGCTCTACGGCCTGCTGCGCTTCCCTCTCTCCTACACCCGCCAGGATGAAGCGCGCATCGGCGACATTCCCGTTCCACAGCTGGTCGCCGCCGCCACCATCGGCATCGCCATCCTCGCCGCCAGCGTCCTCGCCCGCTGGCCGGGGCCGATCACGCGCGAATGGCTCCACCGCGTCCAGCCCAACCGTCCCGACAAAGAGGGCGACGACGCCGACCCGCCGGCGGGCAAGCGCCGCGCCACGACATGACCGCCCGGCCCGTCGTTACGCTCTATCGCAAGGCAGGCTGTGGCCTTTGCGATCAGGCGGCTGGCCTCCTGGTGAGCCTCTCGCTTCGTATGGATTTCGCGGTCGTGGACGTCGATATCGAATCCGACCCCGCCCTCGACCAGCGCTACCGCTGGGCGATACCGGTGGTCGTCGTGGGCAGCGAAGAGATCGCCCGAGCGCCCATCCGGTTTGCTTCGCTCGAAGCCGCGCTCCTGGCCGCCCTCGCGCCACCATCAGCGTAGTCGTGCCGACGCGTGTAGACTCACGTCTTCGCCCGTGCCCGACGCCTGAGGCGTCGCCCAGTGCGCCGGGTCAGAACCGGAGAATTTCATGACAACCACAAGCACGCCCAGCGGACGCCAGATTCGTTCGCTCATCACGGCCGACGGGGACCTGGAGCTGTCGCTCGCCAGCGTTGCGACGCCCGAGCCCCAGGAGGACGAGGTGATCGTCCGGGTTGAAGCGACGCCGCTCAACCCGTCGGACCTCGGGCTCCTCTTTGGCGGCGCCGATATGACCGTCGCCCAGGCCTCAGGCACGGCGGAAAGCCCCGTTGTGACGGCAAGACTCTCGCCCGCCGTGATGAAGGCGATGGCGCCGCGCGTCGGGCAGTCGCTGCCGGTTGGCAACGAGGGCGCGGGCGTCGTGATCGTGGCTGGCGCCTCTTCGGCGGCGCACGCGCTACTGGGGAAGACGGTCGCTATTCTCGGCGGCGCGATGTACTCGCAGTATCGCTGCATGAAGGCGGCGCAATGCCTCGTGTTGCCCGCGGGTACGACGCCGGCGGAGGGCGCCTCCTGCTTCGTCAACCCGCTCACCACGCTCGGCATGGTCGGCGCCATGCGTGCGGAGGGACACACGGCGCTGGTGCATACCGCCGCTGCCTCGAATCTCGGGCAGATGCTGGTCAAACTCTGCATCGCGGACGGCGTGCCCCTCGTAAACATTGTGCGCAAGCCCGAGCAAGCGGAAATCCTCAAGGCCATCGGCGCCGAGCACGTCTGCGATTCGAGCGCTCCCGGGTTCATGGACGACCTGACCGATGCGCTCGTGACGACCGGGGCAACGCTCGCCTTCGACGCTACCGGCGGCGGTAGGCTGGCGAGCCAGATACTGACGGCGATGGAGGTCGCAGCGAACCGCACGGCGGTGGAGTACAGCCGCTACGGTTCGACCGTCCACAAGCAGGTGTACATCTACGGCGGCCTCGACCGGGGCCCCACCGAGCTGAACCGCGCCTTCGGGATGTCCTGGGGCCTCGGCGGCTGGTTGCTCACGCCCTTCCTCCAGAAGATCGGCCCGGAGGCGGGCCAGAAGCTGCGAGAGCGGGTGGCGGCGGAGGTGAAGACGACCTTCGCGAGCAGCTACACGAAAGAAGTCTCGCTCGTGGAGGCGCTACAACTGGATGCGATCGCCGTCTATGGAAAGCAGGCGACGGGCGAGAAGTACCTGATCAACCCGAGCAAGGCGTAGCCGATGAGTGAGTCGCGCTGGCGGCGAGAGGCCGGCAAGCTCTCAGGCGAAGCCTATGACGCCACCTACGACCGCCGCGCCGCCGCGGGCCAGGACGTACACGGTGAGGCGGACTTTGTGTCGCGCTTCAACCCTGTGTCCGTCCTTGATGCCGGGTGTGGCACGGGCCGTGTCGGGCGCGAGCTCGCCCGCCGGGGCGTCGACGTCGTCGGCGTGGACATTGATGCGGAGATGCTGGAGACCGCCAAACGGAGAACGCCGGACCTGGATTGGCGCCTGGCTGACCTTGCCGACGTCGAGCTCGGCCGCACGTTCGACGCGGTCGTGATGGCCGGGAACGTGATGATCTTCCTCGCGCCCGGGAGCGAAGGCGCGGTGGTCGCGAACCTGGCGCGCCACCTGAAAGCAGGCGGCCTGCTCGTCGCGGGCTTCCAACTCCAGCCCCAGCGGCTAACCCTCGCCCGATACGACGAGATGGCACGGGACGCGGGCTTCGAGGTCGCCGAGCGATGGTCGACCTGGGACCGCGACCCGTGGAGCCCGGCGAGCGACTATGTCGTGTCCGTGCACCGCAGAACGATGGACGAATCCGCGCTGGACGTGTTGACGGCCTGAAGCTGTCCGCCG
>JAYUAG010000503.1:0-7389 GCA_043741475.1 Thermoflexaceae bacterium
CGGAACCGTTCGCGCATCGTGGGATTCTGAAGCAACTCCCGTGGGAGCACCTTAATGGCCACTTCGCGCCCGATGGAAGGGTCATGTGCGAGGTACACAGTGGCCATCCCGCCGCGCCAGAGCTCTCGGTCAACCTCGTACCGCCCGAACTTCATCGTTCCTCCCGCCGCGTCCATTGTAGGGTGCGCGCTTCAACCTCGGAACTCGTTTGTCGGAACTCGGCCCTGGGCCCGCCGGGACTAAGGACTGGGGACTAGGGACTCAGTACACTTCGCCCATGTTCACCCCCCACATGCGACCCCCCGACGACCCCTCCGCCCCCGCCCTCTGGTTCTGCGTCTGGCGCGGACAGGTGCTCGTCGTTGAGGACGATGAGGGGCGCTTCTCCGTCCCCTCCGGGCACGAGAGCCCGGTCGGGGCGCAGTCGCAGCACGTCCTCGGGTCGCTGCGTGAGACTCACGCCTGGGGCGTGGACGCCGGCGGTGAGGACACGCCCGACACACCTGCCGGCCACCGCTGGATGCCCCTGCGCGGCCTCTTCGGCCAGCTCGACGACATCTCCTGGACGGTCGCCGGCCGGGCCGAACAGATCCTCGCCTGGGACCGCACCCACCGCTACTGCGGCCAGTGCGGCGCCCCCACCGAGCTGAAGGACGACGAGCGCTGCCGCATCTGCCCGCGGTGCCGCTTCATGAACTTCCCCCGCCTCTCGCCCGCCACGATCACGCTGGTCGAGCGCGGCGAGGAGATCCTGCTCGCCCACGGCCGCCAGTTCCCCGGCCGCTTCTACTCGACCCTCGCCGGCTTTGTCGAGCCCGGCGAGAGCCTGGAAGAGTGCGTCGTCCGCGAGATCCACGAAGAGACGGGCATCACCGTCACGGACGTGCGCTACTTCAAGAGCCAGCCCTGGCCCTTCCCGAATTCGCTCATGATCGGCTTCAACGCCCGCTACCTCAGCGGCGACATCGTCATCCAGGAGTCGGAGATCGTCGACGCTGGCTGGTTCACCGCGGACGACCTCCCGCCCCATCCCCAGGGCGGCATGAGCATCGCCGGCTGGCTGATCGAGGACTGGCTGCGGCGGCTGGGCCGCCTGTAGCCAGCCGGAGTGTCGGAGTATCGGGGTTTCGGAGTGACGGAAGCCCGTCTCCGATACTCCGGCACTCCGATACTCCGGCACTCCGTTACTCCGGCACTCCGTTACCCCGACACTACGTGCCCGCGAGGAGATTCGCCGCGTCGAGAAGGCGCTTCGTCGCCCGGTGATGAGTACGCTGATCGATCGCCTCGACATCGAAATCCTCCACGATTCGTCCCTCGTCGATGACGCAGATGCGGTCGCAAATCGCGCGTGCAAGCGTGATGTCGTGAGTGATGTAGAGGAACGCCGTCCCTCGTCGCTGCCGCAGGGCGTCGAACAGGGTGACGAGTTCCTGGCGCAGTGCCGCATCGAGCATTGAGGTCGGTTCGTCCGCGACAATGAGCGCCGGGTTGAGGACGAGGGCACGGGCGAGGGCGACGCGTTGGCGCTCGCCGCCCGACAGCTCATGCGGATATCGCCCGAGATAGCGCGACACCGGCTCCAGCCCGGCCTCCGACAGCGCCACCCGCACCCGTTCCGCACGCGTCTCTCGCGGCCCGAGACGATGGATGGCCAGGGGCTCAGCAACCAGTTCCCGCACGCGCATGTGGGGAGAGAGCCATCCGTAGGGGTCCTGTGCCACCATCTGCAGCTCGCGCCTCACGTTCCGCCGGCTGGCGCCGCGCAGGCCCGAGAGGTCGACCCCGCTGAAGACGACCTGGCCGGCGTCGGGCGCAGTGAGGCCGGAGATGATGCGCGCCAACGTGGTCTTCCCGGAGCCGCTGACGCCGAGCAACCCGACAATCTCGCCCGTTCCCACGCGGAGGTCGATGCCGGAGAGCACACGTATGGGTCCGCTTCCCGCAGCCCGGAACGACTTGCGCACGCCCGTGACTTCGAGGAGCGGAAGCTGGCGATCCGCGACCGGCGTCGCGCGTGCTCTCGCCCGGGTGATGGCGACCGCGGCCGGCGTCTGCTCCGGGCCGGCGACGCGGCCGCCCCTGAGCGCCACCACCGTCGCGGCGCGCAAAAGGACGGGGGCCGGGTCGTGCGTGATCACAATCATCGCCATCCCGGTGCGCTCGCGGAGGTCTTCGAGCAGCTGTAGCACTTCGGCCTGGGCAACGACATCGAGACCGGTGGCCGGCTCGTCCGCGATGATCAACCTGGGCTCGTTGGCGATGGCCATCGCGATCGCGACGCGCTGGCGCATCCCACCGCTGAGCTGGTGGGCGAACGCCTTCGCGCGCTCGGCCGGGAATCCTGTGGCGACAAGCAGCTCGCGCGCTCGTTCGCGCGCCTTCACCCGCCCGATCGGCTGATGCACGCGCACTGCCTCAGCGACCTGGTTGCCGACGGAGAGCACCGGGTTGAGGGCGTTCATTGCGGCCTGGGGCACGAGCGCCACCACGCTCCCGCGCAACCGGGCGCGCTCGCCGTTCGAGAGGCCAGCGATGTCGACGCCTTCGAACAGCACGCGTCCTGCCACGATCCGTCCCGGAGACCTTGTCGCCCCCAGGATGGCGGCCGCGAGTGTGCTTTTGCCGCTGCCGGACGGCCCTACGACCGCCATCAGGCCGCCTCGTTCGAGCGAGAGGCTGACTTGGTCCAGCGCGCGTACGACGCCCGTTCCCCCGTAGTCGACCGTCAGCCCATCGACGACGAGGAGCGGGGCGCCCCGCTCAGCGGAAGTGGAATTGATGGCGGTGTGGCGCTTCGCGCGCGAGCCCGGTCTCCATGCTGCCGCGCCGAGCCGCGGGTCGTTGCGCTCTTCCAGGCCAAAGCCGATGAAGGCGAAGGCTACGACGGTCAACCCGATACACAGGCCCGGCGGGACGACCCACCATAGCCAGGCGCCGGTGAGAAAGGCGCCGCGGGCGTTCGCGAAGTAGAGGATCGTGCCCCAGCTCTGCGAGGTTGGAGAGCCGAGTCCGAGAAAGCTGAGGGACGATTCGAACGCGATCGCGATGGCGACCGCCCGCACGAACTGCGTCACCACCAGCGGCAGCGTTTGCGGCAAGAGATGCCGAACGAGCAGGTGCGTGTGGCCCGCCCCCATCGAGCGCGCCGCATCGACCGGCCCGAGCCGGGAGATGGACAGCACACGCGACCGGATCTCGCGGGCGGCGCGCGGCCACAGGAGCAGGCCAATGACGGCCATCTGCGACGCTCGGCCGGGGTCGATGAACGTGCTCAGCAGGAGCAACAGCGGGAGCAGCGGCATCGCCAGCATGATGTCCACCGTGCGCATCAGGCCGGCATCGACCCAACCCCGGAAGAGTCCGGCGACCCCGCCTACCGTCATAGCGACGAGGGTGGCGATCACCGCCGCCCCAATTCCCACCGCCAAAGACACCCGTGCCCCGTAGATGAGCTGGCTGAGGAGGTCCTGCCCGAGGTCGTCCGTGCCGAGAAGATGGTCGGCCGATGGTTCCGAGAACGGCGCCGCCACCTGGCGGTCCGGAGAATCGGGGGCGATAGCGGGCGCGGCCACCGCGGCCAATATGAACCCCCCGAGCAAGAGCCCGCCTGTGGTTGTCAGCAGCAGGGCCGCCACCGGCGAGCGCGCACGGGCCGCCTCCGCGGTCATTCTGGTCCGTCCCGCGCCCGCGGGTCGAGCTTTGAATACAGGAGTTCGGCGGACCAGTTCGCAAAGATGACAGCGAGCGCGAACAGCAAGAATGCGCCCTGCAACAGCGGGTAGTCCCGCGCCCGCACCGCATCGAACGTCAGCCGCCCCAGTCCCGGATAGGCGAACACTGTCTCGATGACGACCGAACCGCCCGCCAGCGCGCCGAGCGTGACGGTGAAACTGGTGAAGATCGGCAACATCGCCGCGCGCAGTGCGTGATGGAACAATACCGCGGGCGCGGTCAGTCCTTTCGCCTGCGCCATCTGGATGTAGTCATCACCAAGCGTCGATGTGATCGCTGCCCTCGCCACGAGGAAGGGCTGGCCGACGGTCGCGAGCACGATCGCCGTCATGGGCAGGATCAACCGCCTGCCTGCTTCGATGACTGCCACCCCACCGTCCGCGCCGGCAGGCGGAAGGGCGCCGAACGAAGGTAACCAGCCGAGTTGCAGCGCGAACACGACGATGAGCAGCGTGGCCAGCCAGAAAGCCGGCATCGCATCGAGCAGGAGGATTGCCACGAGGAGAGAAGTCTCTCCGGGCCGCCCGCGGTTCCAGGCCGCGAGCGCGCCAAGCGCCGTACCGGCCATAAGGCTGAGGATCGCAGCCGGCAGGACAAGCAGTGCCGTCCAGCCCACCCGTTCCGCGAGCAGATCGGCCACCGGCCGACCATAGCGGAGGCTCCGGCCGAGGTCCCCGGTGGCCACGTCTCCGAGATAGCTGCGGTATTGCGCGATCAGCGGCGCGTCCAGCCCGAGTTCCTGCCGCGCCTCCGCCCGCTGCCCGGCGCTCAGCGAGGCAACCTCGTCGCCGAGCATGTAGTCCAGCGGGTCCCCCGGGGCCAGCCGGGGAAGGGCGAAGTTCACGGATACCGCTGCCCAGATGGTGACTATCAGGGGCGCCAATTTGCGCGCCACGATGGCAACGCTCACGGGCCGGCGGTGGTCGTGGCTATCCCTTGCCTGGCCTGGGCGGTCAGGAAAGACCACTTCTGCACGATCCCATACCCGCGACTCTCCACCCAACCATCGAAGGCGGCGCGCCGCACGGCCCAATGGTCTTCCGGATAGTACAGCGCGAGCGTCGTTGGCCGCTGGTTGAAGAGCGTCTGCATGCGAAAGAGTGCGGCGCGGCGGCCTTCCTTGTCCGCTGCGGCGGTGTACTCCTGCACGAGCGCGTCGAGCTCGGGATAGGCAAGGCCCTTCTTCCACAGGTAGCCCGAGCGTTGGGAGACCACGAACTGGTCCGGGTCCGCCACTCCGTGGGGGCCGATCTCGGTGATGTACAGCTCGAAGTCCCGCGAGCTGAAGAGCTTCGTGATCACCGTCTGGTCCTGGCTTTCGATGTTTACGGCCACGCCAACGGTGGCAAATTGGCGGACCAGCAGTTCGGCAACTCGCAGTTGGGCGGGCTCGGTCGCGGCCACCTTGAGGGTGAAACTGACCTTGCGGCCGTCCACGAATTCGCGATTGCCGTCTCCGTCGCGGTCGCGCAGGCCGGCTTCATCAAGCAACAGCCGCGCCCGTGGCCGGTCAAACGTCGCTGCGTTCGCTTGATTCGTCCAGGGGGAGTCCGGGTGCGGATAGCCGCGGCTCGCTGGCCGCCCCTGGCCGAGGAGGATCGTGTCCACCAGCGCCTGGCGGTCGATCGCGAGGGACAGCGCGAGGCGCACCGACGGATTGTCCAGCGGCGCCCGTTCGTAGTTCGTCCGCAACTCGACGATCGAGAGCGCGTGAGTCTGGATCACGCTGATGGGACCGTCTTCGAATTGTTTCACGAGCTCCGGCGGAAGAGGCCGGGCGGAGGCGTCTAGCTCTCCCGTGCGGAGGGCTAAAAACATGGCGGACTGGTCTGGGATTACCGGGAAGACCAGCTCATCGACCACCGGAGCGCCCATGAAGTAGTCCCGGTTCGCTTCGAAACGGTAGCGTTGCCCCGGGGCATACTCGACCAGCCGGTATGGCCCCGTGCCGACGGGGAGGGCGCTGAAGGTCCGCGGCTCCGTCACACCCTGCCAGATGTGTTTGGGAAGGATCGGGAGGTCAGCGAGGGTGACGTCGCGCAGGATCGGGCATGGCCCCGAACATCGGAGCCGGAGCCGGTAGTCGTCGAACGTCTCCACGCTGGCAATCCGCGGCACCTCGCTCACGTGGTGCGTGTGCCGGTTGGCGGGCCCATCGCGAAAGTAGTCAAGCGTAAACTTCACGTCCGCGGATGTGAGCGGCTGGCCATCGTGCCACCTGACGCCCCGTCGCAGCACGACATCCCAGGTGGCCGGGTCCACCGGCGTGGCCGACTCCGCCAGCCAGGGCGCAGGCGAATCGACATAGGGCGATGGCGCGAAGAGCTTGTCGTAAACCAGCTCCACGAGAAAATCGAAGCGGCTGTCGCTCGTGTAGATGTTCAACGGCCCTGCATCTTGTGAAACGCCGATGGTGAGCCGGGCAACATGCCCGTCCGGCGAGGCTGGCGTTCGGTCGCGTGCGTCCGAGCCGCCGCACGCGACCGCGAGCATGGCGCCGACCAGGATCAGAACTCTTGCACCACGAGCCGGGTGAAACCGGGCGGCACTCAGACTCCGCGTCCCCCTCTCCCACCGAAGTGGGAGAGGGGGTAGGGGGTGAGGGCACGCGCTCCGGGACGGACTAGAGCGTCTCATTGGCCATGCCCAGGTGTTGGAGGGTGTAGCGCTCGAGGTTGTTTCGGCAACGTTCGTCGATCACCTCGCACACCCATCCCCAATGGATCGAGACCCAGTCGCCGGGCCGGGCATCGTCCGCGAAACCGTGACCGTCGAGCTGCCTCGTGACGTAAGTTTCCTGCGGCGCGCCCAGGGCCAGCCGCCCTTCGATGAGCGCCAGCGCCTCCCGCTGGACGAGCAGCGAGCCCGGTTGGGCCGACATGACACGTCCCCAACTGACGCGGCACGAGTCCATCGTCTCCAGCGAGTGTTCGAGGGCGCCCGCGCGGCTGTGGACATCGAACACGTGGAAGTTGTGATGCGGCCGGGCGCCCTGTGGCGCCTTACCCGCCACCAGTTCGAGCATTCTCGGGCTCAGGTTCTTCGCGAACCGCTCGCGCAGGGAATCGTAAAGGCTTGCCACCTCTACCTGGTCGAGGAGTTCGTTGCCCAGCCAGTAAGCCTCTACCACGCGCGCGTCGAACGGGTCCGCAAGGTTGTTTTCGCGCGCGATCAAGGTGAGATAGGGGAGGGCGCCGGTGAACTTTCGCAGCGCCGGCATCGCCCCCGAACGGCCCTCGCCTGTGACCGCGTGGTCGAGGATCGCGTTGAGGTCGGCCCCTCCGCAGTACTGAAGGCGGTTGGGCATGAAGGCGTAGCGCACGAACCGCCGTGTGCCTTCGAGCGTGGGCCTCTCGAGCGTAAGCGCGGTCATCGCGGCGCCCGCCCGCCCGGCAGCACGGGCTCGGTGTCGAACATCGCGTCCATCTCCTTGAGGAACTCCAGGATCTCCAGGGCCTCTTCTTCCGAAACCTGCTGGACGACCGCCCCGGCGTACACAACGACGTAGTCGCCGGGCACGAGGCCGGCAATACCGAAGCCGTCGACCCAGGCCGGTGCGTCATCCACCAGCACCTCGAGGCGGTCGCCTTCGATGCGCAGCACTTTCCGCGGAATCGCCTGGCACATAGGTCAGCCCCCCACCGGTTCGAGGCG
>JAYUAG010000504.1:0-3151 GCA_043741475.1 Thermoflexaceae bacterium
ACGCTCGTGATCCGGGCGGAAAAGAGCAAGGTGCTTTCGCGCGAAATCGCCGAAGAGATGGTGAAGCGCCTGCCCCGTGGCCGCTTCGTCGAGGTCCCCGACGCGGGCCACCAGATCCCGCTCCACCAACCCGAGGCGTTCACGCAGGTCGTGAAAGACTTCCTGGCGGAGTAGCGCCCCGCGGTGCGGTATAGTGTCGTCATGGCCACGCCGACCAAACCCCGAGTCTCTCTCGAACAGTTCCTCGCGATGGAGGAGACGAAGCCGTACCGCGAGTACATGGACGGAGAGGTAGTCGAGAAAGCTATGCCCAGCACGTCACACAGCACGCTCGTAATCGAGCTGATCATCGAACTCGGGAACCATCTCCGGCTCCATCCAATCGGCCGCCTCGCGACTGAACTTCGGCATCTCGACGCCGACGCCGAATGGGTCTTCCTGCCAGACATCTCCGTCATACTCAGAAGTCGCCTTGCAATCCCCCCCGCGGACCTCCGCGGAGCAGTCGAAGTGATGCCCGACTTCGCCATCGAAGTCCTTTCGCCGGACGATCGGCCCGGGCGAACGGCGCAGCGTATCGCTTACTACATGCGCGCCGGCGTCACGCTCCTCTGGGTGATCGACCCTGAGGACGAATCGGTTACGGTTTGGGAGCGCGGCGCCGAGCCTCGCGCGGCGCACGCGCCGGACATCCTCGAAGCGACCGCCGTCCTTCCCGGTTTCACCGTCGATCTCGGCCGGCTCTTCGCCACGCTCCATAACGCTTGAGGGTCAGGACGTCCACCTCGCGGAGCGACGTTCACCCGGATCGTGAAAGACTCTCTGGCCGAATAGCGCCGGGCGGTACGGTATAGTGTCGGCATGGCGACGCCGACGAAGCCCCGAGTCTCTCTCGAACAGTTCCTCGCGATGGAGGAAACGAAGCCGTACCGCGAGTACATGGACGGGGAGGTAATCGAGAAGGCTATGCCGAACAGACCTCATGGCGCGCTGGTTGCCGAGTTGATCATTCAGCTTGGCATCTATCTCAGGCTCTATGACGTGGCGTGGCTCACGACGGAGCTTCGGCACCTGGATACGGAGGGCGACTGGGTTTTCCTGCCGGATGTCTCTGTGACGCTGAAGAGCCGGCAGCCGGCGCCCCCGGCTGATACGCCCGGCGCGATTGAAGTGATGCCCGACTTCGCCATCGAAGTCCTCTCCCCGGACGATCGGCCGGGGCGAACGGCCCAGCGCATTGCTTACTACATGCGCGCCGGCGTCACGCTCCTCTGGGTGATCGACCCTGAGGACGAATCGGTTACGGTTTGGGAGCGCGGCGCCGAACCACGCGCCGCACATGCGCCGGATATGCTCGAGGCGACCGCCGTCCTTCCCGGTTTCGCCGTTGACCTCGAGCAGCTTTTCGCCACATTGCATCGCGCGTGACGCCCATGTCCGGCCGGGGCCGCTTGCCCGCTCGGCGGCAGAGTGATTACGTGATTGCGTGAGCACAAGCCCGCCCGTCGCCGTCCCCGAGGTTCGTGGCACCGCTCGCTACGAATCGCCCTACCCCTACCTGGACCGTCTGCAGGAGAAAATGGAGGAGCGGCTCGCGAAGCGCGTGCCGGTCAAGGGCCGGTTCTGCGGCTTTTGCTATGGCCGCCTGCGGGAGGCTGAATCGGCCTGTCCGTTCTGTGACCACGATGTCGCCGACGCCGGGCTCACGGACGAGATCCCCCAGGAAGTGCTGATGGCCTACCAGGCCCGCCAGAAGCTTGAGGCGCGCTGGGTGCACCTCGGCGCCTTCGCGGGTCTGATCGTGGCCTCGGCCCTGTTCGTTTGGCTCGTGATCTGGGGGCCCGGGCTATTGGGTCATCCTGCCGTCGGCTTCAGCGTGCTGATCTTCGGCGGCTACCTGCTGGCGCAACTGTTCGGGCCCTTGATCGGCGGCCAGGTGGGGTATCGCAACGGGAGCAAGAAGCGCGACGCCCTCTGGGCGCGGTTCCTGAGCCGAAGGGATGGCCAGGCGGCGCACTGAAGGGTCTTCGAATGGAGTGCGCTTCTGGTACATTGGTGACATGGAGTCCACTCCCACGGACCCGGGCGACCTGCTCGAGCACATGACCCGGACGGCGGACCGCACAGCGCTCAAGCTGCTGGAGTGGCAGTTCCGAGAACGAGCGCCCTCCTATTTCGGCGTCATCTTGAAACGCCCGCGGCTGGTCGAATACGACGACCTGGACGCGCTTGATGCCGCCCTAACGAACGGGACGATCACAGAACGCCAGGCGCGGTCGATTTCGTGGTTGGATGCGATCGTCCGAGGCAAGGATAAGCGTGAGCCTGGCGGCCCGGAGACGCTGCTCGCGCTCGAGGTTTCGCTGACGATCGACGCGGAGGATGTAATTCGCGCCCGCGCCCGCGCGGCCGTGCTGACCGCGGCCGGGTATCGAGCCTTCGGCGCCGTCGGTGGCGAGGCGATCACGGAACGCGCTCAGGAAATGGCCGTACGCGAAGGGGTGATCGTCCGCTTTGCCACGCCGGACGACATGCCGCGTGCGGCCGTCTAGCGGCACTGCTGAGCCAGACTCTCGAAGGTATAGTGCACCCATGTACCGCCTCTGCCTGGCGCTTGGCCTCGCTCTCTGGCTGGTGCTCGCCGACGTCTCCTGTGGAGGCAAGGACGACGCTTCTGCGCCCACGACGAGCACAGGGTCGCCAACGGCATCAGCGAGCCCCGCCACCAGCAGCGCGACCACGACGGCCGCCTCACCCGCCTCCGCGAGCCCCGCAAGCTCGCCGCGCCCGGGCGCCACGCCCGCTCCGAACGAGCGCGCTCTCGGTATCGCCGCCGACATGCCACTCCCGCGCGACATCGCGCTCATCTACTTCCAGGCGCCGTTCGGCAAGGACGGCGGACCCATTGCCATCCGCAGGGTGTACCGCACCTCCATTGGCCAGGTGCGCGATGAGGTCCTGGTGGACCGCGTGGACTTCCGAGGTATCGTCGCGGACTCGGGAGTGCTCGCGTACGGGGCCTGCGAGGGCGATGGCTGCCTTGTCTTCGGGCTCGGCGCCCCGGAGAAGGGGACGACCACGCGGTTTCGTCGCTCGTTGGATGGCGGCGCAAGCTGGGACGACGTTGGTGTGCGCGAAGGCTCGTGGGTCG
>JAYUAG010000505.1:0-3150 GCA_043741475.1 Thermoflexaceae bacterium
CCTGGTTCGAGGGCGTGACAAGGGTTGGCCTCACCGCTGGGGCCTCGACGCCGGACTATTCGATCGATGAAGTCGAGGCGCGCATCCGGCAACTCGTCGCGTGACTCGGGAGAGCCAACCAGCGCTTATTTCCGGCGTCCGGCCGGGCTCACTCGCCGCCGAGGCTGGTATCGAGCCGGGCGATCAGGTCCTCAGCCTCGGTGGCCGCGTGCTACGTGATGTGGTCGACCTGCAGTTCTACCAGGCCGAGCCCGAGGTCACCCTCCACCTTCGCAAGGCGAACGGGCTCGATGACCTCGTCGTGTTCGAGAAAGAGATCGACGAGGATCTTGGCCTCGAATTCGAACGCGCCACCTGGGACGAGGTCACGCTCTGCAACAACAACTGTTTCTTCTGCTTCCTCAAGGGTCTGCCGAAGGGGATGCGCAAGACGCTTTATGTGAAGGACGACGACTACCGCCTCAGCTTCCTCCACGGCAATTTCGTCACACTCACCAATCTCTCGGAGGCGGACTGGGAGCGGCTCGCCGAGCAGCGCCTCAGCCCCCTCAACGTCTCTGTGCATGCCACCGACCCTGAACTGCGGCGGATGATGCTCGCGAACCCGGATGCGCCCGAGGTGATCTCGCAGATCCGGCGGCTGGGCGATCTCGGCATTCGTTGCCACACGCAGATCGTCCTCTGTCCCGGCGTGAACGACGGCGCACACCTCGATCGCTCGCTCCACGACCTGGCGGCGCTCTACCCCACGGTGCAGACCGTGTCGGTCGTGCCCGTGGGCGCCAGCCCGAAGCTCGAAGACTGGTCGCTCGTCCGCGATGGTATCGAGCTCGTGCGGCCGACGGCGGAGTACGCGAAGGCTGTCGTGGCCCAATTGCGACCGCACCAGGCCGCGTGCCGGGAGCGTTCCGGCGCAACCGTGATCCAATGCAGCGACGAGTACTACGTGACCGCGGGCGAAGCGCCGCCCGCGGCGCGCCGCTACGATTCCTTCCCCCAGTACGAAAACGGCATCGGCATGGTGCGCACGATGGCGGACGATTGGGCGCGGACACGGCGCCGGCTGCTGCGTTCTCCAGCGAACTTCGCGGGCCGGCGCGTCGTCATTGGCTGCGGCACGCTGGCGCAACGGGTCCTCGGACCGATCGCGGCCGAACTGAGCGACCTCACGGGCGCCTCCGTCGAAGTGGTTGGCGTCACCAACACGGTCTTCGGCGAACGGGTCAACGTCAGCGGCTTGCTCTGCGGCGGCGACTTCGCGACCGCATTGGGCGGGCGCGAGGCCGATTGCGCCATCCTGCCGCGGGCAAGCCTCGACTACTTCGGCAAACAATTCCTTGACAGCCTCACCGTAGGCGAGGCCGAGACCGCCATCGGCACGCCGCTCGCGTTCGCGAGCCAGTGGAGCGAAGTGGTCGACATCCTCGGTCGTGGCCCCCGGCGCCCGGCGAGGGGAGTCGCCCCGAACGGAGCCTTCTGGAGCGAGCCGGGGCCGCTGCCGCCTAAAGCCGCTCGCCGCTAGACTCCTGAAACGGAGCCGCCACTTATGATCTCGTCGATCGTCCTCGCAGCCGGCATGTCAACGCGCATGGGCATGCCCAAGGCGCTGCTCGACTGGGGCGGCGAACCCCTCCTGAACTTCCAGGTCCGTCAGTTGAAGGAGGCCGGCGTGGACGAGGTGATAGTGGTGCTTGGCTTCCGCAGTGACGAGGTCTACCGCCAGATCCGGCGCCTCCCCTGCCGCGTCATGAACAACGCAAAGTATTTCGCTGGCCGTTCAGGTTCTCTCCGCATCGGCGCGCGCGCCGTCAGCCGGGATGCCGACGCGATCGTGATCCTGAACGTTGACCAGCCGCGCCCCGCGGAGTTGATCCGCGATCTCGTCGCTGCCCACGACCCGAAGTTCGCGGCGACGCGCCCCGCGTTCGAGGGCCACTCGGGCCACCCGATCGTGGTTTCAGGCTGGCTTCGCCCCGAACTGCTTGAAGCGACCGAGGAGAACGAGGGCCTGCGCGGCATCATCCGCGCCCATGCGAGCGAGCTTCAGGCGATTGCAGGCGATGCGCGCTGCGCGCTGGACGTCAACACCCCGGACGAATATCGCGAGGCTCTCCAGAGCTTCGGCCTCGCCAGCTGAGATGGCGATCGCGCCGCGCGCGGATGCACGCATTCGCGCGGTGATTTTCGACCTCGATGAAGGGTTGCTCGTGCGGTCGGGCGCCTGGCAGTACGCGGTCGAGGAGGCAGTGATGGCGGTCACCGGGCGGCGGTTAGACGCTCGTCCGTTGGCCGAGGGGTACCGGAGGCGCCCGTTCAGCCACGTCCTCGGCGTCCTGGTGGAGCCCCGAGAACTGGCGGAGTGCGAAGAGCTGTCCATCGCGATGTACCGGAGAAGCGCGATGAAACGGCTGCTCGTCCATGACGGGCTCGGTATGGCGCTTGATGCGCTACGGGGAGAACGGGTGGAGACGGGGGCGGTTTCGCACGAACCGCACTTCGTCGCACGCAAACAGGTGGAGTCGACGGGGCTTGACCGGTTCCTGGCGGTGCTTTCGGCGACGGCGGAGGCGCAGCCATGGCGGCCTGCGGAACGCATCGGCGACTGCCTGCGATTCCTGGAACAGGAGCCGGGCCGCTGCTTGTTCGTCTCTCCGGACGGCCGGGATCTTGAGGCGGCGGCAGCCATGGGGATGGCGAGTGTCTCCGCGGGGTGGGCTGAGGACGAGCCGACGCGGTTCGGTTCAATCGCTCACCCATCGGGCTTACAGCAGGCGGTGCGGTGACGCCTGGCCTGACCCCTGTGGCGCCTCCCATTGCGATAGGCGAGAGGCGCCATGAACGGATGGTGGGCCGGGGGTGGTGGAAGGCTATCCGATCTCGGATGGCTCCACGAGCTGGTGGCAACCGGGGCAGTAGGTGCGCACGCGCGCGGAGCGAAAGGTGAGGTTACAGGCGGGGCAAGAGACAATTTTCCGGATCATGAAGCTCTCCACGTGGACTATCGTTCCATATCATCCTCCTATGGCTGCGCATGGAAGTGCTAGGGCGGGCGATCGATATGTTCACCACATGCCATAGATGGAGACTATGCTTCCATGGCGAGACGGTATACGTTGAGGACGAGAAGAGCGTGCTAAACTCTCGGAAACG
>JAYUAG010000506.1:0-3134 GCA_043741475.1 Thermoflexaceae bacterium
GCCCGCGGCGATTTCAAACCGCAGGCGGACGGCTGGAAGAACCCGCCCCCGCAACTGTTTGGCGGTGACCCAAAGAACACCGACCTGACGGCACTCGCCAGGTTGCCAGAGGCACGGGCCTACATCGCCACCAACCGTGACCCCGGCGGCAACCGCGTCTGGACCGATGTCTACCGCATCGGCCGCGTCATCGTTGTGGCCCATGTCGTTGCCGCGAACGAAGCCGAGGTTGGCCCGGTCCGGCAGGCGATCGCGGACGCGATCAGGGCGAAGCTAAAGTAGCCAGGAGCTTCGGCGCGCGCCGCGTATAGTCGCCGAAAACACCCCGAGGATAGCCCCGATGGCCGAACAACCCCTCGAAGAGCGCGTCCGCCGCCTGCCCTTCGCCTTCACCTCGCTCGACCCTTCCGTCAGGCAGCAGGTCGTCTACCTCAACGCCAACGACACCGCCCAGAGCTTCGGCATCCTCTACCGCCCCGCGAACCACGACCCGAAGACCGCGCTCTACCTGATGCACCCGCGCGGAGAGTTTACGCGCCACTACATCGTCCCCGGCATGGTCGCCCGTGGTTACGCCGTCTTCGGACACAACAGCCGCTACCTCAACACCGACGTCCACATGATCCACGAGCGGCTGCTCTACGACATCGCCGCGGGCATGCGCTACCTCAAGGAGGCGGGCTACGAACGCATCATCCTCTTCGGGAACAGTGGTGGCGGATCGCTTCTTGGCTTTTACCAGTCGCAGGCCAGCCGCGCCCCCGGCGAGCGGCTGACGGCGGCCCCCGGCGGCGAGCCCATCGACCTCACGCGCGAGGTGATGCCCGAGGGCGAGCTCTTCATCCCCGTCGCTGCCCACCTGGGCGAAGGGCGCTTCATGCTCAATGTGCTCGACCCCAGCGTCTCCGACGAGAGCGACCCCACCAGCGTTGACCCGGACTGGGACATGTACAACCCCGCCAACGGCTACCGGGGTTTCCCTGGCCCGAGCAGGTACGCTCCGGACTGGCTGGTCGAGTACCGCCGCCGCCAGCGCGAGCGCAACCATCGTCTCGACACGATCGCGCGCGAGTACATCGCCGATCACCAGTACTTCCGCGGTCTACTGCGCTCCCGCGACTACGATTCGCTGCCCGCGGAGGCGAAGTACATAGCGAACCGTCGCGGCCGCCTTGGGCGTTACATGGTGATCTACCGCACGCTCGCGAACCCGGCCTACCTTGACCCCACCATCGACCCGAGCCGGCGGCCGCTTGGCAGTATCTTCTCGCCCGGCGACCCGATCATCGGCAACTACGGGCCCGGCGGCCTCGCGCGGCTGATGACGCCGGGCGCCTGGCTGAGCACCTGGAGCGGTCTCACCAGCCAGGCCGACCTGCCAGACACGATTCAGCACGTCACCATCCCCACCCAGATCGTCTACGCGGACGGCGATTGCGACATCTTCCCCTCGGAGCAGCGGGAACTCCTCGAAAAGAGCGCCGCGAAGGACAAGCGGCTCGACGTCCTCCCCTGGTCCGACCACTACTTGAACCCTGTGGGCGAAGAGGGAAAGAAGCTCAAGGACCCGCGCGAACGGATCGTCGACCTGATCGTCCCGTGGATCGAAGAGCGCATCGGGACGCCGTGAGCGGCGGGCCGCACGGCGGGAGACGGATGCGCCCCGCCCCCTTCCGCCGCCTGCTCGGCGCCACACCGGAACAGGTCGACCTGCTGGTCGACTATGGCTATCGGGCCGCGTGGCGGGTGCGCGCCGGCCGCTTCGATTTCATGGTGAAGGCGGACGCTCGCCCCGGCATGGCCGCGCGCGAGTTCGCGAACCTGTGGCATGCGGGGCGGTCCGGTGTGCCGGTGGCGGAGGTCGTCGGCTTTCTCCAGCATCCGGTCCCCTCTCTCGGGTTGCGTTGGATCGACGGCGTGACTCTTCGCGAGAGCACGTCCCCTGACGCCTGGCGCAACGCCGGGACAGCGCTCCGGATGCTGCACGAGGCCCCACTGCTCTGGCGAAAGCCTGAACCCTGGGGAAATCTCACGATCAGCTGGCTCGAGCGCGGAATCGACTACCTTGTCGAGCGTTGCGGCCTCACGACGACAGAGCGCGATCGGGCGATGGAGGCTGCCCGCGCTCTCCAGCCACTCCTCGACCGCATTGAGCCGACCTGGCTTCACGGCGACTGCCAGGACGCACACTTCCTCATCGACCCCGCCACGAACGAGGTGACCGCGGTGATCGACTGGTCGGACGCACAGCCGGGCGCGGTTGATATGGACTTCGCCGTCCTCACCATCAATCCTGGCGCTCAGCTCGCCGCGCTCCTCGATGGATACGGCGCCTCGACGGCGCTACGTGAACGGCTGAAGCGCACGCTGCCGCTCCACCGTGCCGTCCGCGCGGTGGAGGCCGCCCCCTGGCTGGATGCGCACCGCTACCCGGGCGTCGCATGGCCCGCCGAGGCGGTCAGGGCACTCGCCGCTTCGGCGGTCGATCCTTAGCCCGCGCGTTAGGGATGGCCAGGCGAGCCTGCACGGATCGCGGCTCTCAAAGGATCCGCAGTCCCGGGATCTTACCGAAGTCGCGCACGTTTCGGGTGACAGCATCAGAGCGTCCCTTCAGCCAGCCAACCACACGATCCGTATCAGATAGAAACGTCACAGGCTGACAGGCGCCTTAGAGGTTCCACGCCGCTCGTAAATCCACGCCAGCAGCGCATCCGTGTCTTCGTCCGCCCAGCCTCCCGCCGACGCGTAGAATGCCGCGATGTCCTCGGCACTACGCTCCGCGCGCTTCGTTCCGCGCGGCGCCAGCAAGGCGAGTTCCTGACCGTCACGACAGAGGAGCCGGGGCAGTCCCGAGCGGTGAACATCGTCCGCTATGGCGGCAACCTCGGGTAGAGCCCTTACGTCGGTGCGCGCAGGAGGCGGATAACCATCACTCACCAATCGATCCTACCACCCGCGGCCACAGCGGGCCGCCGCTACCGCAGTTAAGAAGCCGACGGCTAACGGCCAACCGCCAACCGCCCTAATCGCCGCTCTGCTTCAGCGCCCACGCGCAGATGCTCGTCTCCAGCGTCTCTTCGAAGCCGATCACGAGCCCGGCCGCCACGAGCGCCGGGATGTGCCAGAGCCAGCCC
>JAYUAG010000507.1:0-16391 GCA_043741475.1 Thermoflexaceae bacterium
CGTCCCGCGAGGCTTCTAGCTCTGCCAGACGGACCTGGTAGGTCGCCTCAAGTTCGTCGAGCGACGGCAGGATCTTGCGTGGCATGTCGAGGAACGCCCTGGCGACGCGCAGCCGCGGATTCGCGAGGACGTTGCCGTGGAGCGGCGCCACCGGCAGATCCTCCGACCAGCTGAGATTCACGACCCACTGCCCTTCGCCTACGGGCTGCAACTCATGGACGGCGCGGGCCGCCGCGGCCCCGAGAATCCCTCCCGCGCGGGCCACGTCGACGAAATCGTGGCGCATCCAGATCGGGTTGATGTCGCCAGCGGCGCCCTGCATGTAGAGCGCCACACCGCCCGCGGCGTGCTCGACGGCGCGCGCCATCGCCCCGGGGAAGTCAGCGGAATAGAGCAGATTGTCCCACTCGAGGATGGTGGCATGGCAGGCGTAGTTCACGATCGTCGCGACCGGCGCTGCCCCGCCACCCGGCGCCGCCACGAGGATGTCCGCGCGCGTCTCGACCGGATTGTCCGGGCGCCGCCGGTTCGCGCCGATCCCGGAAACCGGCGTCCGCGTCGCCTTCAACGTCACCGGTTGGAGCGCGTTTTGCGCCAGTTTCACGCCGCCCGCGATCTTGCGGGCCACCGGCACGACGTGGTCACCAGGGAAGAGCGGCCCGGAGTGGGTGTGGGTTGCGGCGATGCAGACGTTCGCCACAGGAATGCCGGTCAGCCGCTCCACCTGCGCGCGTGTCTCCGCCACCAGGGGCGGGAAGACGCCGACAACGTCGCAGATGACCAGCGCCAGCTCCGTCGTGCCGTCCGCGAGCACCAGAATGCGCGCGCAGAGCGGGTCATGAGTGCCAGCCGAAGGGAACTTGCGGGCGCTGTAGCCGCCCATGTTGATGTTGATCGCGGGGGTGATGTCGACGACCGCGGCGCCTGCACTAATCTCATCACTCAACGTAACGCTCCCCCAAGAGGATGACCCGACCATCGAACTCGCCGCGCACCGCCGCCTGGATGAACGTGCCGCCGCAGCTTTTCAGCGTCAGGCGCTCGGTGTTCGTGTCGAGCGCCGGGTAGACGACATCGTCCATATTCAGCGATCGTGTCTCCAGCACCGTTGCAGAGTACCGGTTGCGATCCTATGGCTCACGCGCCGACAGTAGACTGGTGGCGTGCGGTTCATTCTCGCGGCTACGTCCCTGGCGCTGGCGCTCCTGGTCACCGCGGGCGCAGCCTGCCGGCGCGGCGCCGAACCTCCCTCGTCGCCCGCGGGGTCGGACCTGGAGCCGCATGCTCCGCAGCTTGAAGTCCGCCTGGCGGCGCCGTCAGTCTCGGCCGACCAGGGGTTCTCGCTGCGACTCGACGGGCTTGTGGCGCTCGGCGACCGCGGTCTTAGCGCCGCCGTCCGCATCGAATGGGACGACGGCTCAGCGCCCGTGGACGTGAGGTCGGCCGCCGATGGGCGCTTCACCGCCGAGCATCGGTTTCTCCGCGCCGGGGCCTTTGTCGCCCGCGCAGAGGCGACTTTGCCCGGTCTTCGTGCTTCCTCCAACACGCTGCGCATCGATGTCCGGCCGAGGAAACTCCTCTACATCCAGGGAATGGTGAGCGACAGCCTCTGTCCCGATGGCGCGAGGTTCGCCACTCGGGCGCCCGCCTGGCTCACGCCCTACCTCGCCAGCGCGTTCTTTCGCGGCGAACTCACCATCAGCAAGGCGGATACCCTGTTCTTCAGCTATTCGGGACGCTACTGCGACGGCGGCAACGGTGCGAACGGTGCGCCCGCCGACTACTCCGGTACAGACACCTGCTCCGGCATCGCGAGGGTCTACGCCGGGCGGTTGCGCGCCCTCGTCGACGCCGTGGCCCCTGCGCGCGTCACCATCGTCGCCCACAGCATGGGCGGCGTTGTCGCGGCGTACCTCGTGGCGACCGACCCCGGCTGGGCGCGCGACCACATCGTCTCCGTCGTCACCTTCGATAGCCCCCTCGTTGGCATCAATCTTGTCCGGACGGGCGTGCTCAGCGTCGGCAGCTGGTTCTCCGATGACTGTGGCGCCACATCCACATCGGTCCGCGACCTCGATGACGGTGGCGGCGTCGTCCGCACGGCCCGCCTGGCTGCGAGCGCTTCGGCCTTCTACACCGTCGATGCGACCGCCGCCGAGTCGCGTGGTCCAGGAAGACTGGAGGCCGTACCCGGAGACTCGACCCATATCACCGGCGAGCGGCTGCATGCGGTCATCGACCAGGACCACCGCGATGTCTGGGGCGAGCCCGGCGACATTCGACAGCTCGACAAGCGCCGCCTCGTCGCCTGCGCCCTGCTCGGAGAAGCGGCCGAGTGCCTTGGCGCTCGATGATGCTCCGGCCGGTGGCGCAGGCTCGTCCGGCGCGCGACGATGGCAGCGTGAAACACGGCATCGTCCTCCTCTCCGGCGGCCTCGATTCGACGACGGTGGCCACTCATGCGGTGCGCGCCGGCCACGAAGTGCGTGGCCTCTGCATCCGGTACGGGCAGCTGCACGCGCGCGAGTCCCGAGCGGCTCTCGCCGTGGCGGAGCGATTGGACATCCCCTGCGACGTGGTCGACGCCGATTTCTACGGCGCCCTCGCCTGGAACTCCAGCCTCACGGGGCTCGAAGCGAGCGCCGTGCCGCTCGGTCGCAGTGCCGCCGAGATGACGGAGGACATCCCTTCTACCTATGTCCCGCTGCGCAACACCTTCTTCGTGACGGTCGCCGCGGCCGCCCTCGAAAGCTGGATGCTCGCGCTGGTTGAACGCTACGGGATGGACCCGGCCCAGCTCGAACCCGCCATCTTCGTCGGGGCGAACGCGATCGACTACTCCGGCTATCCCGATTGCCGCCCCGAGTTCTACGAAGCCATCACTGAGGTGCTGCGGCTCGGCTCGAAGCTGGGCATGCAGTACGGCATCCGCATCGCCATCGAGGCGCCCCTCATCGCCCTGAGCAAGGCCGAAATCGTCCGCCTCGGTACCGGGCTGGGCGCCCCACTTGATCTCACGTGGAGCTGCTATCTCGGAGCCGAGAAGCCCTGCCGCCGCTGCGATTCCTGCCTGCTTCGCGCCGACGGTTTCGCCGCCGCGGGCCTCGCCGACCCGGCCCTGCCGTGACGATCGCCGAGCCGCTGCTCGTTTCCCGCATGGCCGACGGCCGCCCCGAGATCTTCTGCTCGATCCAGGGCGAAGGCGCCTCTATCGGCACGCCAAGCACCTTCATCCGCCTGGCTGTCTGCAACCTTCGCTGCAGCTGGTGCGATACCGCCTACACGTGGGACTGGCGCCGCTACCGCCGCGAAGACCAGGTGCTCACGCTCGACGTGGAGGCCGCGCTCGCTGAAGTCGCGGCCTTCCCGGCCAGGAACGTAGTTATCACCGGCGGCGAACCGCTCATCCAGCGTCGACAGCTCCTTGCGCTCCTGACGCAGCTCAAGCGCTCGGGCTATCGCATCGAAGTGGAGACGAATGGCACCATTGACCCGGGGGAACTGGCTGCCCATGTCGATCAGTTCAACGTCTCACCCAAGCTTGCTTCAGCGGGGAACGCCGGGCTGCGGACCATCGTCCCGGCCGCCCTCGCGGTCTTCGCCGCCCATCACTCCAGTTACCTGAAATTCGTGGTGTCCTCTCCCGGCGACATCGAGGAGGCTGCGCACCTCGTCGCGCAGCTCCGCTTCCCCAATGACCGGGTGATCCTCATGCCCGAGGGCCGCACGCCGGCGGAGCTGGCGGCCCGCTCCAGCTGGCTCGCAGACGCCTGCATCGCGCGCGGGTGGCGCTTCAGTACGCGCCTCCATGTCCTCCTCTGGGGCGACCGGCGCGGGGTCTGAACCCGGCGAGCACACAGTGGCGAAGGACACCGACGGCTCGGTGCATGATCCGGCGCACCGCGCCGATGGTCGTGAAACCTGTGAAACCCTCCTCTCTCGTAAACCCCCCGAAACATCTCCGTCGTATGCTGTCTCCACAACCCGCTGGCCGACCGGCCCGGAGGATGCCCATGGCCGACGAGTCCACCTCCTACGTCATCGCCGCTTGCCGCAAGAACGACGTCAAATTCATCCGGCTCTGGTTCACCGACATCGTCGGCAACCTCAAGTCCTTCGCGATCACGGTCGAGGAACTGGACCGCGCCTTCGATGGCGGCATGGGCTTCGACGGTTCGAGCATCGAGGGCTTCGCTCGCATCGATGAGTCGGACATGCTCGCCGTGCCCGACCCGACGACCTTCCAGCTCGTCCCCTGGCGGCCGAAGGAGCAGTCCGTCGCTCGCATGTTCTGCGATATCTACATGCCCGACGGCACGGCTTTCGAAGGCGACCCCCGCAACGTCCTCAAGCGCCAGCTGAAACGCGCGGCGGACCTTGGCTACACCTTCTACGTCAGTCCCGAGCTGGAATACTTCTACTTCCGGGATTCCAGCGGCACCGTGCCCCTCGACCGCGGCGGCTACTTCGACCAGACGGCGGATGCCGCCACCGACCTTCGCCGCGAAACGGTGCTCACGCTCGAACAGATGGGCATTGAGGTGGAGTACAGCCACCACGAGGTCGCGCCCAGCCAGCACGAGATCGCGCTACGCTACACGGACGCGCTCACGATGGCGGACAACGCCATGACCTATCGCCTCGTCGTGAAGGAGATCGCGCTCGCAAACGGCGTGTACGCGACCTTCATGCCGAAGCCCGTGGAGGGCCAGAACGGGAGCGGCATGCACGTCCACCAGTCGCTCTTCAAGGGTGAACGAAATGCTTTCTTCGACCAGGACGACCCCTACCACCTGAGCGCCGTGGCGCGGTCGTACATCGCCGGGCTGCTGCATCATTCGCGCGCGATGACGCTCGTCTGCAACCAGTGGGTGAACAGCTACAAGCGCCTGCTGCCCGGCTTCGAAGCGCCCGTGTACATGACCTGGGCGCGCCGCAACCGCAGCGACCTGATCCGCATCCCCGACTACAAGCCGGGCCGCGAGATGCACACGCGCGTCGAATATCGCTCCCCTGACCCGGCCTGCAACCCCTACCTCGCCTTCGCCGTGATGCTGGCCGCCGGTCTCGACGGCATCGAGAAAGAGCTTCCGCTGGCGCCGCCGGTCGAAGAGAACGTCTATGAGATGGCGGCGACGGAGCGGGCGGCGCGCGGCATAGCCATGCTCCCCGGGAGCCTGACGGAAGCGATCGCAGAGGCCGAGGGCTCGGAGTTCCTCCGCCAGGCGCTGGGTCCCCACACCTTCGACAGCCTGATTGCGAACAAGAAGATCGAGTGGGAGCGCTACCGCCGCCACGTCAGCGACTACGAGCTGCGCGAATACCTGCCGGTCCTGTGATCTGGTTACGCTGACCGAAGCCCCCCGGGCGCTCGTGCCTTCGTGGGATCTTTGTGTCTTCGTGGTTCGTTTCCCCGTTCGCCGGTTATCGGTCAGCGCCTATGATGGCTGGAGCCATGACGACCCCCGCCCCTTCTTCGCTGCAGCGCAGCCGCGGCATGCGCGACCTGCTCCCCGCCGATATGCGCGCCTTCCGTCGCGTGGAGGACGCCTTCCGCGCCGCCGCGTCGCGCTGGGGTTACGATGAGGTGCGGACGCCCACGATCGAGACCTATTCGCTCTTCACATCCGCGGGGGCATTCACGCCCCATATGCTCTCTCGCGTCTACTCGTTCCTCGATTGGGACGGTTGGAGCGGCGAACGCGTCGTGCTCCGCCCCGATTCGACGATTCCGGTGGCGCGCGCGGCGAAAGACGGCGAGCTCGCACTGCCGGCGCGGCTCTTCTACGTCCAGAGCGTTTTCCGATTTCAGGCTGAAGGCGACCGTGAAACCTGGCAGTGCGGCCTCGAATACCTCGATGCGCCGGCCGCCATCGGCGATCTGGAGATGGCGGCCGTGGGCTGCGAAGTGCTTGAGGCGCTCGGCCTGAAGCCACAGTTGCGGCTCAGCCACGCCGGTTTCGCACGCGCCATCGCCGTGGCGGTGGCGGCGGCCACAAACGCTGACCCGGCTGAACTGCTCGACGGCGTCACCGATCGCGGACTCGGCGCGCTCGCCGGTTCGTCCGCAACGGCCGCTGGCCTCGGACCGCTGGTCGACGTTGCGCTCCGCGCGTCCACAGGGACGGCGCTGCTGGCGAACCTGGGCGCACTCGCCACCGGCCGTGGTGATATCGTCGCCGCCCTCGATGATGTGGAGCGCGTCGCCGCCGCCCTCACGGCTTCGGGCAGGTCGATCCTGCTCGACTTCGGCATGCCCTGCGACTTCGAGTACTACACCGGCGTGGTCTTCGAATTCGAAACCGCTGGCCGTTCCTGGGGCCGGGGCGGCCGCTATACCCCGGGCGCCGGGCTCGGCGGAGATTCCGCCTGTGGCCTCGCGCTCGACCTCGATCGGCTCGCGGGCGAGGTGGCTCAGTCGACGCGCCGCCGCCCTTCGGTGAACGTGCTCCCGGGCGGGGCCGGCGATATGGCGCGCGCGATGGCGGTCGCACGGGCGCTCCACCGCGGAGGCATCGCCGCCGCTCTGGCGGCCGAGGCCGGCGATTCGCTCAGCGTGAAGGTCGCGGGCGAACGGCTGGTGGCCCGGACGCCGGACGGCGAGCGCGAAATGGCCTCGCTCGACGACCTTGTCGGCCTCCTCGTGCAGTACAAGTGATGCCGGGGAGGGGCGAACGATGATCAAATTTGCTCTCCCCGCAGGCGACCCGCGGGCGCACGTCCACGAACTGCTCAAACAAGCGGGCATCGTCGCGAACGGCTACGAGCCGGGATCGCGCGTTCTGCGCAGCGTCTCCGAAGGCGGCCTCACCGTCCGTCAGTTCCGCGAACGGGATATCCCCATCCAGGTGGCAACGGGCAACTACGACCTGGGCATCTGTGGCGAGCAGTGGCTGGCGGAGATGCAGGTGCGATTCCCCATGCAGCGGCTGGTGCGGCTGGGGGCGCTGCCAGGCCCGCGGACCGAACTCTGGCTCTGCGCGGCCCCGGGATCGGGTGTGGTCGCTGGCGAGGCGCCTCCCGCCAGCCTCCTTTCCGGCGCGCGAATAGCGAGCGAATTCCCCAACCTGGCGGACCTGTTCGCCATCCACCATCGCATCCCAGGTTACCGGCTCCTGCCGTTGGCGGGGTCGGCCGACGCGTACCCTCCGGAGGATGCGGAACTGGTGCTCCTGCCCGCCGCGAGCGCCGCGGAGGTGGAAGAGAAGGGACTCGTGCCCCTGGCGCGACTCTTCGCCGGTGGCCTTGCGGTCGTCGCGAACGCCGATTCCCTCGAACGCACACAGCTCGCCGGGTTGCTCTCCCGGCTCGCGCCGCTCCTCACAGGCGATCCACCCGAGACGACGATTCCCCGCGCCGGGCGCTCCGGCGAGTTCCGCCGCGCGAGCCGCCGGACGGACGTTATCAGGCTCGCCCTTCCTGACGGGCACGCGCAGCGGCACAGCCACACCGGCTTGCAGGAGGCCGGGTTCGTCTTCGACGGCTACGGCGAAAGCGACTACCGCCGTCGGCCGGAATCCGGGATCGACGGCCTTGAGGTTAAGGTCCTCCGCCCCCAGGACATGCCCCAGCTCGTGGCGATGGGAATGTTCGATCTCGCGGTTACGGGCATCGACCTCCTGACCGATCACCGCGCCCGCTTCCCCTCGTCGCCTGTGGCGATGGCGGTCGACCTCGGGCGGAGTCGCTACAAGATTGGACCCGTCGTCGATGCCGCATTCCCGGCGGAGACGACCGCCGAGGCGCTCCCGGTCTGGCGCGGGCTCGGGCGCCCGGTCCGGGTCGCGAGCGAGTTCCCGGGATTGGCCGAACTCTTCGCGCGCCAGCACCATCTGCCCCACACCGAGATCATGCCGATCGCCGGCGCGAGTGAGGGCTTCGTGCCAGAGGATGCGGACATCCTCGTCGAGGGTTCGGAGACGGGCACGAGCATCCGCGCCAACAACCTCAAAATGCTCGACCCCTTCATGGAGTCGACCAACTGCGTGATCTGGCGGACGCCGCCCGTGACATCGCGCACGGAACTGCTGCATGATCTGGTCGACCGGCTGGCGAAGGCTGCCGCCGGTGTCGCCGGAGTACGCTGAGATGCCGCCGATCACTCTGCACATGGTGCTTGCCCGCGATGTCGCGCGGGGACTGGGAGTGGAGGCGCTTGATGCGCAACCCGGCCCGTACCTGATCGGCGCCACCTCGCCCGACATCCGCGTCCTCACCCGGCAGGACCGGCACAGCACGCACTTCTTCGACCTGGACAACGCCGACCACCAGGATTCGGTCGCGGGCTTCTTCGCCGAGCATGGCCGCTTCGCCGTCCAGGCTGACCTGAACGAGGCTACCCGCGCCTGGGTGAGCGGCTACATCGGCCACCTGGCGATGGACGAGGAGTACATAACGGGCATCTACCGGCGCTTCTTCGCCGCCCACGACGCGATCGGTGGGCGCATGCGCGCGAACGTGATGGACCGCCTGCTGCAGTTCGACCTCGACCGCACCCTTGGGAATGACCCTGAGCTGAAACGCGAACTGTGCGAGGCGCTGAGCTGCACGGTCGAGGGCATCGACGTGGCGGGATTCGTCGACCACGAAACCCTGGAGCGCTGGCGGTTGGTCTCGCTCGATGTTGCCAACCGCAACATGGATTGGGAGCGGATGCGCTCGATGGTGTCGAACCACCTCCGCTTCGCCGGGTTAGAGGAGGGCGAGACGCTCGCCTCGTTCCTCGATTCGCTGCCCGCGTTGATGGATGAGACAATCGCCCACGTCACCAGCGCTGAGATCGACGGGTTCGTCCAGCGTTCGACGACCGCGGCTGCCGCTGCAATCGAGAGGTACCTGGGATGCGCATAATCCGGAATGCCGAGGAAGGCCGCCGCACGCTCCTCGCACGTCGCCCCCTCGTTGCCGAAGAGCTGCCCATGGACATGCGCGAGACGACCTTCCGCGCGTTCGGCGCCGAGCTCGCGCCCGAGGAGGTGGTGCGCCGCATCATCCGCGACGTGCGCGAAGACGGCGACAACGGCGTGCGTTACTACAACCGCTGCATCGACAACGCCTCGACGCCCGAACTTCGCGTGAGCGCAGACGAAATAAGGGCGGCCTACGAGGTCGTGCCGGGCGAGCTGGTCGAGGCCCTCCGTTTCGCCGCCGACCGCATCCGGCGCTACCACGAACTGCAGCTGCGGGGCGCACGCATGGACTTCAACCAGAACGGCCTTGGCCAGGTGACGCGCGCGATCCAGCGGATCGGCGTCTACGTGCCCGGGACGCGGGCGCCGCTTCCGAGCACGGTGCTGATGTGCGCTGTGCCCGCGCGCGTGGCCGGCTGCGATGAGGTCTTCATGACCAGCCCGGTGCTCCCGGACGGCACGGTGCCGCCGGTGAAAGTGGTCGCGGCGGACATCGCCGGGGTCGATGGCATTTTCAAAGCCGGGGGCGCGCAGGGCGTGGCCGCGTTTGCCTACGGCACGGAGAGCATCCCGAAGGTCGACAAGGTCTGCGGCCCCGGAGGGCTCTTCGTCACGATCGCGAAGAAACAGGTGTTCGGTGACGTGGGCATCGATTCGGTCTACGGGCCGACAGAGACGGTAATCATTGCGGACGAGAGCGCCAATGCGGAGCTGGTGGCGGCGGACCTGCTCGCACAGGCCGAGCACGACGCCCTCGCCACGCCGATCCTCCTGACGCCCTCGCACTACCTCGCGGACGAAGTGGACCGCGCGATCACGCGCCAGCTGGCGAAGCTGGAGCGCGCGAAGATCGCGCGCGCTGCTCTCGACAACCGCGGCGGCTGCATCCTCGTGAACGACATCGACCACGCGATCGAGCTGGCGAACGAATTCGCACCGGAGCACCTCTGCCTGCTCGTCGAACAGCCGATGGCGTACGCCGCCAAGGTGCGCAACTGCGGCGGACTCTTTCTGGGCGAATCCTCGCCGGAGGCGATCGGCGACTACACCGCCGGGCCAAGCCACACGATGCCCACGGGCGGCAGCGCCCGGTGGAGCGGCCCGCTCGGCGTCGGCGACTTCCTCAAGACGATGGCCGTCGTCCAGATCCCCGAGGAGCTCACGGAAGAGCTGGCGAAGATGGCGAGCATCATCGCGCGAGCGGAAGGACTGACGGCCCATGCGGCCGCGGTCGAACGGCGCATCCAGGGGCGATAGGCTCAGTCCTAAACCGTGGCGTCGTCTACACTCGTGCCATGGATCCGCTCAGGTTCGTGCGCCCCGACTTCGACCTGCTCGACGCCTACACGCCCGTGAAGCCGCTCGATGTCCTCGCAGCGGAGATCGGCGTGCCGGTCGGCGAGCTGGTGAAGCTCGACGCTAACGAGAACCTCTACGGCCCCATCCCCGAGGTGCGGGAGGCGATCGCGAACGCGGACCTGCACATCTACCCCGACCCATCGCAGACGGCGCTGCGGGCCGCGATCGCCGGGTATACGAACGTCACCCCGGCGCAGGTCGTGGCCGGCCAGGGCGCGGACGAACTGATCGACATCGCCCTGCGCCTCTTCACGCCGAAAGTCGTCATCGATAACGTCCCCAGCTTCGGCATGTACGGCTTTCTCGCGAAGATCAACGGCGCTGAAGTGGTCGAAGTCAAACGCGGCGACGGTTTTTCCGTGAACCTGAAGGAGAACGAGCACGCGGTTCGCTGGCAGGGCGCGACCATGGTCTTCGTCACTTCGCCAAACAACCCGACCGGCAACCAGTTGGCGCCGGCGGAATTGGAAGCGTTGTTGAAGCTCAACGCGATGGTCGTGCTCGATGAGGCCTACGTGGAGTTCGCCGGTGGCGCCATGACCGAGTTCCTGCGCTTCGCCCCGAATCTCATCATCCTGCGGACATTCAGTAAGTGGGCCGCCCTCGCCGGTCTCAGGGTGGGCTATGCGCTCTGCCACCCTGCGGTGGCGGAGCGCATGATGGCGATCAAGCAGCCCTACAACGTCAGCGTCGCCGCCGACGTGGCCGCGCGCGCGGCGATCAAACACCGCGCCGTGATCGGTGAGACCCTGGCCGCGATCGTGGCCGAGCGCGAACGGATGGCACGGCTCATCGGCGAGCTGGGCTGGCTGAAACCGCTGCCGTCGCAGGCGAACTTCATCCTCTGCGAGGTGCACGGCGGCTCTGCGCGGACCCTGACGGCGGCGCTCAGGCAGCAAGGCATCCTCGTGCGGTACTATGCCAACCCTCTCCTCGAAAACTACATCCGCATCAGCGCCGCGCGGCCGGAGGACACCGACCGCCTCATGGCTGCCCTGCGCGAACTGGGGCCAGATCGATGAACCGCACCGCAACCGTCACCCGCAACACAGCCGAGACCACGATCGCGATCACCGTCGACCTCGACGGCACGGGCCGTTTCGTGATCGATACGGGCCTCGGCTTCTTCGACCACATGCTCAGCCAGATCGCGAAGCACGGCGTCTTCGATATCGCGATCACAGCGAAGGGCGACCTTCAGGTTGATGCCCACCACACGATCGAGGACGTGGGCATCGCGCTCGGCGAGGCGTTCGCGCAGGCGCTCGGCGAGAAACGGGGCCTTGTGCGCACCGGCAGCGCCTACATGCCCCTGGACGAAGCGCTCGCCTTCGCCGCGGTCGATCTTGGCGGGCGGCCCTACACAGTGCTCGACCTGCAGCTCCTCGGTCGGGACCTCGGGGGCATCCCCGCCGACCTCTTCGCGCACTTTCTCGAATCGTTCGCGGCATCGCTGAAGGCGAACCTGCATGTCAAAACGCTCGCCGGGGTGAACGACCACCACAAGGCCGAGGCCTGCTTCAAGGCGCTCGCCCGCGCGCTCGACGCGGCCACGCGCCTCGACCCACGCCGTGCGGGCGACATTCCCAGCACGAAGGGCTCGCTTTAGCGAGTATCGGAGTGCTGGGGTATCGGAGTAACGGAGACTCCGACACCCCCCGACACTCATCAGGGACGAGGGTCGCCCGCGGGGATATAGACCACGGGTGCGGTGTGCTTGACCAGCCGCTGCCGGGTTTTGGGGCTCAACTTGCGGAAGGCGTCGGCCGAGACGGACATGGTCTTCGCATCGAGCTTGGCGGCCGTTATCACGTCGCGCCCGATCACGTCGAAGGCGAGGCTGTTCGGGCCGCCGAATTCGCCCACGATGGCGGAGCCGGCGTGCACGCGGACGACCAGCTGCCCCTTGTGGCCGCGACGGGCCAGTTGCCCCGCGACCGTCTCGCGCAACGAAAGCAGCGCGTCCACGGCGGCGTCCGCCAGCGCTTGCGGCCAGACGAGCAGGGCGCCATCGCCGAGGAACTTGACCACGCGGCCGCCGGAACTTGTGGCACAGTCGTCGAACGAACGGTAGAACTCGTCCAGGAGGCTGGCCACGGCTTCGTCCTCGAGGCCGCGGGCGGTCTGGCTGAACAGGCTCACATCGAGGAAAGCAATAACGAGTGGTTCCAGCGAGCGGGGCGACGAGACAGGTTGAGCGGACATGACTACCTCCACATTGTGTGTGTACGGCGCCGGTCCACAGGCCCGGCAGGGCGGAGGCGAAGCATCGCGGGCCCACGGGTCCCGCTGTTGCGGCGAACGGTAGCACCTCGGACGTGACCGCGTCTGCGACCTGGTTCACACAGCCGGTTAGCGCAGCACGAGCAGGGCGAGCGCTTCGTCGGGGAGGCTGAGGCGCTGCGCCTCGGTGAAGCCCGGGAGGACACGAAGGCTCACAAACACGAGCTTCCCCCCTTCGTTGATGCGAGTGTCGACGAAGACCTCGAGCCAGGCTTTGCCCAGTCGCTCCGACCGCCCCCGGATCAGCCGCTCCTCGAGAGTCTTCGCATTCGCCTTTGAATCCAGTTCGGTCGCGTGGGCGATGACCAGAGTGATCACGAAGCCGTGCTCGTCGACAGATTGTCCGACTCCATCCACAAAATAGGGACGGAGCGGCGTCGCTCCTTCGCCAGCGGACAACCTGGCGGGAGAGTCGGGGCTGATCGTAGCCACTATCGCACGGGACACTTCCAGGTTGAGTGCGACCTCCTTGTAGCCCCAGCCGCCCGCGAGCGACCTCCCGTGTCCTGCGGCCAGGTCCAGGGCGTCGGTCATGCGCTCGATCGTACGGGTATGGAAGACCGCCCCCTTCGTGACCGAGACGAAGGTCTCGTCATTGAAGTCGATTTGCAGCTGGGGCGCCCAACGAAAGATCTGCGCGCCCCGGTACGGTACCCCGGTCGGCGTGGCATGGCAGCTTCTGCAAGCGGCCAACGTCCGGGTGAGCTTCTTGACGTCGAATCGGCCGGTTGCGATGAACACACTGTCGTACTTACCGTCCTCGCCGGGAACATCCACGACGAGATCCACCTCATCGAAGCGAATTCCCGCCTCGTCAGGGGTCGCGGCGACGGCGGTGGCGGCCGCAACGGGGAGGCCCCAGAGGGTCTGGTTGGTGGCGATGCCAAGCCCGGCGAGTCGAGCTACCACCCTGGCGAAGGGCGTACCCGTCGTGGCGGGAGCGGTGACGGGGGCTTCGCGAAGCCGTTTCAGGTCGACGATCGTGACGGCAGAGCGGCTCGCGACGGTCTCGGGTACGAGTTCCAGGGCGTTGCTGAACCTGGTCGGAGCCTTCGGCGCTGCCGGCCTCAGCGAGCAGCCGCCCATGGCAAACGCGCATGCGACGAGCATGAGTGTCACGACGGCGAGTCGAAGCATCGCTCGACCGTAGAACGGCGCGGCGACGCCGTCCACCGCCGTGGCCGCATGTTTGACACCCGCGGCCCCGTCCCGAAGGATCGGGCAGTGGAAGACGTAATCGCCCAGTATCTCAAGCCCCGCCTGGATGCCGAAGACCTGTCGATCACCCACCTCACCCGCATTCCCGGCGGCGCCAGCCGCGAGACCTGGATGTTCAAGGCGACGTGGAAGAGCGAGGGAGAGCGAAACAGCCAGGAGTTCATCCTGCGCAAGGATCCCCCGGCCAGCCTCCTCGACACCGACCGCGAGGTCGAATATGGCTTCTATTCGTCCTACTACGGCTCACCCGTGCCCGTGCCGCGCATGCGCTGGCTCGAACGCGACGCCGGCCCGCTCGGTGGGGCGTTCTTCATCATGGAACGCATCGGTGGTTGCGAAACGGCGCCGCGGACGCTCCAGGAGCCGCGCTACGCTGACGTGCGGCGGGCCATTGCCCGGCGCATGTACGAGATCCTCGCCGATATCGCCACGTTCGACTGGCACGGAACGGATATCGAGCGCTTGAACGTTGTCCCGGCTATCGATGGCTGCTGGAAGAAGGAACTCGACCACTGGGAGCGGATTATCGACGAGAACGAGCTGAGCCCGCAGCCCATCGTCCGCGCGGGCATCCGCTGGCTCCGCGCCAACCCACCGCCGCCCGCTCACCATGTTTCCGTCGTGCACGGTGACTACCGTGTGGGGAACTTCCTCTACACGTCCGGCGGCGAGATCAACGGCGTGCTCGATTGGGAAATGGCCCACCTCGGCGACCCCCTGGAAGACCTCGCCTGGTCTTTCAACGAATCCTGGCAGTGGGCGAAGGATGGCCGCCCCGGGGGGGTCGTCACGGTCGAAGACGCATGCCGCACGTGGAGCGAAGCGAGCGGGATGCCGGTGGACCTGGCCGGCCTGCGCTGGTGGCGGACGTTCTGCGACGTGAAGTGCCAGGGCATCTGGCTGACCGGCGCCAAGTCGTTCCAGGAGGGGCGCACGAACGAACTGATCATGCCCGTGATCGCGTACACGTTGATCAATTCACAGGATGAAGCGCTCCTGCGCTCGCTGGGGAGGGGAGCATGAGGCCCGACCCCTCGCGCGTCCTCACCGGTATTGCCATGGCCATGCTCACCCAGCTTCCGCCGGATATCCGCACCCCGTTCGGCCAGTCGCTTTCGCAGATGGGCGGCATGCTCAACCTCGTGCTCGCCACCGAGATCGAACGGATCGTCGACCGGCTCAACGTAGAGAACCTGGCGATCGCGCCGATCCTGGCGGACGCCGCTGCCATCGTAGACGGCGGTCTGGCGCAACGACTCAACGACGCCGCTGGCGCCGAGCGCCCCCCGGACCTGCGCCTCTCCACGCTGCAGGCGATCAACGACAGGCTCCGCGGCCTTTTGCTGGAGGTGCATGTCGCCGTCGAGCAACGCGCGAGCCCGGAGGCGCAGGCGCTCGATGCCCGCATCTGGGACGAGCTGCGAGAGTCGACGCGCCGGCGTCATGTTGAGGCGCCTCGCTAAATGAAGGACCTCCTTCGCGCCGCGCTCGCCGGCTATGCGCCGCAACCGGTGGAGCGAGACCCGGCCTTCTGGCAGGCGGCTGTCCTGGTCCTGATTTATGAGCACGAGGGCCGGCCGCACATCGTCTTCCAGAAGCGCACGGACAAGGTAGACTCGCATAAGGGTCAGATCAGCTTCCCCGGCGGCGGCTCCGACCCTGGGGACGTTGACCTCGTCTTCACGGCGCTCCGCGAGACGCACGAGGAGATCGGCGTGCACCCGGATCACATTGAACTGCTCGGCGAAATCGACCAGATCAAGACGATCAGCAATTTTATTGTGACTCCCTACGTCGGCTGGCTACAGAGCTACCCGTACTCGTGGGCGTTCAGCCACGATGAGGTCTCCTATCTCCTTGAGGTGCCCATCGAACACTTCCTGGACGAGGCGAACTACGTCCCGGACCGGCGGGTCATCAACGGTCGCGAGGTGGTGATGCCCTCCTGGCGCTTCAACGACGACCTGATCTGGGGTGCGACCGCCCGCATGCTCCAGAACTTTCTCGACATCTGGACGACGCTCGGCGCTCGCGACTGAGGACACGGCGCTGATCTATACTCCGGGGCACCCGCGGCGACCGCCGCTCAGCGAGGCCCCCACATGGTCAAGATCATCGGCAACGTCAAGCCCGAAGACGATCACACGCACCCGCTCGGGCCTGAGGAGAACTTCAACGAGTCCGTTTACTTCAACTTCTTCGACCGCGAAAAGCAGATGGGCGGCTTCGTCCGCATCGGCAACCGTGCGAACGAAGGCCACGCCGAGATGACGGTGATCGTCTACCTGCCCGATGGGTCGGCGCTCTTCAACTACAAGCGGCCCCAGATTACGAGTAACGACGGCTGGGACGCGGGCGGCCTCAAGGTCGATGTACTCGTCCCGGGCGAGAAGATCCGCACGACCTACGACGGCTCCGTCGTCTTTCTGAAGGACCCGCGCGAGATGCGCGAACCTGGCGACGCGTTCAAGAACAACCCTCACCGCAAGCTCAAGCTCAACATCGTCCACGACGGCTGTGGCCCGATCTACGGCCATGTGGCCGACGAAAGCTCCGGGAACAATTTCGCCCGCGCCCACTACGAACAGCACATGGCGATCAGCGGCACGATCCAGGTCGACG
>JAYUAG010000508.1:0-7332 GCA_043741475.1 Thermoflexaceae bacterium
ACCCAGTCGCTGGCGCTCGCGCTACAGCCGTCTGTGCTAGGCGATGGAAGCGGGTCGTTCGCGCATTGGTCAAGGCTGGCAGACGGGTTGCCCCCGCCCACGGGGGGGGCCCCGTAAACGCTCGTCGTCGCGAACGACGGCAGCACGCCGACGAGCACTGCGATCAGCGCGATCAGCGCCGTGAGCGCCAGCAAGGGCCGGCGCCTGCCCACCCGATTGAGAGTCGTTGTTTGCATGAATTTCCCCCTCTTGCCCTGGTTGCCGCCGGTTCGTGGAGCCCGTCGCGTGGAGCCGGCCGTCCCGTGATGGACGGTCAGCGCGATCCCCCGGCGTACGGCACGCCAGGCGGAGGGTCCGGGTCATTGGGTTGCGGGCGATAGCCGCCCGCAAGACGCTCAGGTTTGAATCTGAATCAAGACCGCCACCTCTGTTTCCTGCGCCGCGCTCGCGTGCGGCGCCGCTCTGCCACTGCCCGGTGTCTCGACAACACGGTGGGCGGCGGCCCCGTTCGCCCGGGCGTTAGGGCCCGGGCGTGTGGTGGCGAAGCAGAAGGCCCGCCGCAGCGGGAGAGAACCAGCCTCTGTGGCAGGCCTACTGTTCGCCCCATGTGTATCGCCAGGGGCGGGCCGGCCCGCGCCTATAACAGGCGTGGGCCGGCTCCGCCGCCCGGCGTGTGTTGCCCGGCCTGGGGTCCGGGCACGCACGGTCACTCCACGGAGCGACAGTGGCACACAGGTAGATGCAGTGGAGGGCCGGTTTCGTTTAGGAGGACACCGGGTTTTTCGTGAAAATCTGACGTCCCCACGAACGCGCAACCTTCGCTCTATCCGGTCTTGCTCTTTTCGCCCGCTTCCCCGGGGTCCGCGGGTGGGTTCTCGTCCGGCTTGCCGGGGTCCGCAGGCGGGTTTTGCCCGGATTTACCCGGGTCTTCGGGCGGTGTGCCCACGCCCTTGCCAGGCTTGGCGGGCGGGTTGTCGTTCGACTTACCGGGGTCCGCCGGCGGCCTCTCGTTCGACTTGCCGGGGTTCTCCGGCGGCCGTTCATTCGACTTGCCGGGATTCTCCGGCGGGCCGCCGGCGCGCGGCTCAACGGCCGGGCGAGGATGGTCGGCAGCGCCAGTACCACCGCCCGGAGAATCCGGCCGCGTCCCCCGATCGGTGGGCGCTGGGCCATTAGGCGCGACGCCGGACCCGTCCGGCTGGCGGGAGGCCGGCGAGCCGGACGCTCCAGGCACGGTTCTCCGGTCGGGGGCGGGCGCACCAGGGGCCCGCGCCCCGCCCGCGTCTGCTGCTTCAGTTGCGGCGGCCGCCGTCTCGTCCGCGCCGGATCGTTCCTTCGCGTGCCGGGCTTTCGCTTTGTCATCCTGGGAGGCCCCGGCGACACCCGGCAAAACCCGCTCGAAGACCTGGGAGACGGCGCCTCCGAACGCGTCGCTAACGCTCTTCTGAAGGGCGTGAGCGAGCGCCGGGTTGATCGCGGCGCCGAGGAGCAGCGTGGCCGCACTCGCGGCTGCCACCCGTCCCAGTCCGGCGCCCGTCCACCCGGCGCGCGCGCGGCGGCCGTGGCGTGCGACGAGCGCGGCGCGGAGGTCCCGTTGGAAGTCGGGCCGTGCTGTGGTGGCTACGCTGGCATTCAGGATCATCGCGAACGCCGCCACGTAGCGGCGCACCTCCGGCGATGCGTCGCCGAGCACCGCCGGCGCCGGCGCGCCGCTGAGCAGCCGCGCGACACAACCATCGAATTCGTGGACGAGCAGCAGTTCGTTCATGGTTGGGCCGCCTTCCGCAACCGCCGGACGGCGGCGAACTGGAGTGCCTTTACGGTCCCCTCCGCCTTCCCCAGCGTGCTCGCGATCTCGCGCACCTTGAATCCCGCGAGCCTGAGCGCGATCACTTCCCGCTGGGCGGCGGTCAACATGTCGAATTCGAACGTGGCGAACGTCTCACCCTCCGGCCAGTCGCGCCCCGGCAGGGCTTCGACCATCGCGTCCGTCAGTTCGACCACCTGCGCCCGTTCGTTCGCGCGATGCAGTTCGTGAGCGACGTTCCGGGCGATGCGCACCAGCCAGACCACCACGGGCACGTCGCGCGATTCATAGCGCTTGATGCCGCGGAGCGCCCGCTCGTACGTCTCCGAGGTAATGTCTTCGGCGTCGCACCGGTTTCCGGCGAGGCTGTAGGCGAAGGAGTAGACGCGGGGGAACGTCGTGTCGTACAGCTCACCAACTGCCGCTGCGTCTCCGCGGCGCGCGCCGTCCATCAACGCGGCCTGAATGGTCGCATCGAAACTGACGGCAGAACCGGCGGCGGGTTGCATGGAGTCTCTCACTCGGCGGCGACGGCGTGTTATCGCAGGGAGGAAGCGTACACATTTGTTGCCCGTTTGTCTGCCCCGAATGCGGAGTCCTGCGGCTCACCAGGATTCGCTCGGCCGCGAGGCCGTCCGCCGCGCGAACGACTGCGGCGATGCCGAGCCCATGGGCGAAAACCCTCGCCGCCGGCGCCGCCTGGGACAGCTGCGGAGGCGCTGCAGCAGCCCTCGAAAGACTCCCCCGCCCACAACGAGAACATGCTGCGCGCGGTCTACGTGCGGATTGGCGTGGCGAGGTATTACGACGCCGCCTCGCCGCGGGGCTGGTACTGGGTGACGGACTTCGGCGTCATCGACGATGGGACTGGAGACGCGGAGGGAGAGGGCCGCGCGGCCGGGGCTTTAGCGTGGCGGAAAGCCGTTCTGGGTCAACGACTCGAGCTACGGAGCTGCGAGTGGCGGCTTCTACTGGGATCCGATAAGTGGCCAGGTTTGGATGGGCGCCCGCGGCTGGCATGTCTTCGCCCCTCAGCCGCGCAGAACAGCGTCGCCGTTGTGGGTCGACAACGCCTGCCCTGTTTAGCGGAAGGGTGGCCGGGCAGTGGCTGTAGCGGTCGCAGTTGGCCGTGGCGGTGTCGGTGTAAGCGTCGGAGTGCGTGTAGGGGTAGGGCTTAACGTCGGAGTTGGGACGGGCGTGCTCGTGGCCGTAGCGGCTGGGGTCGCCGCGCCCGCATCGGGCGTGGCATCCGCTCGCGTCCGGGAAACCTCCGGCACATCCGACGTTAGCGGCTGCCCGGGGCGTATGCCAAAGTCAAGGAAGTCTTCGGGGTTGAGGGCCGACCCGTTGAAGCGGATCTCAAAGTGCAGGTGTTCGCCGGTCGAGAGGCCGCTCACGCCCGTGCCGCCCAGGATTCCGCCAGCCGCGACCGCGTCCCCTTCCGCGACGGTTACGAAACTCAGGTGAGCGTAGAGCGTCTCCCAGCCGGCGCCACAGTCCACCAATACGTACAGTCCGTACGACGCTGATGTATCCGGAGCCTTCACCCGTCCGCGGCAGGCGGAGAGCACGGGGGAATGATGGTCAGCCGGAACCGCGAGGTCTATCCCGCCGTGGACCAGCCCGCGTGCCCTTGGTGCACCAAATCGGTCGGTGACGGCCGACCATGAAGCCATGGGAAGGGTGAACTCAGGACCGCCGTCGTGAGGAGGGCCCCACAGGCCAAGAGCCTCAAACGGTACCGCCCCTTCCGTCCCTGGGGCTGTCCCGCCGGAGCCGCGCGGAGCGGTGGAAGCACCCAGCGTCGGTCGCGCTGCGACGCTGCGCGCCGGCGACGGGCTGCTGGAACCCGACTTCGTTGCGAATGACGAACTATCGCATGCAACAAAGGCGAGCAATGTGAACTGCGCCATGGCTACGGCAGCCAAGGCCTTGACGGCCCAAGAGAGCACGCTCCGTGAGTCCTCCGCGGGCTGACTTGGGCCGCCTCGTCGGATCGATCGAGCGAACCGCAGAGGCGGCGCCAAGTCCAAGTTTCGCGGGGTACGCCGCGAGAGGGAGTATAGGGTGTCTTGCCGCATCGGGAAAATCCCTCATTCACGACGTCACTCGCCGCTAGTTGACAACGCAGTGCTGATGCTCGCCGATCTGCCTGAACTTGATCTGCCTGAACCTGTTCGCAAGTCTCGAATGGCGCGCCCGCTCGGCGCTCCACTCCGATACGCCAGGTGTCTTCTGGCTCTGTTCGAACCCAACCTCGGTCGCGGGCGGGTTGGGCGCCTATCCTGCTGCTGGACCCGACCCACGGAGACGATCGCGCCGCCACGAGCGATGCGTGAGAATATGCCGACTCCCGGGTTATTCGACCGGCCGACTGCCCTCCGCCTTCTCGATGTGGTCTCCGACGATCAGGCCGCTGGCGGCGCCGCGGGGGAGTTCGACCACGCCGTGGGCGCCGCGGCCGCCCCAGGCCATGCCGATCCAGGGTTTGACGTTCTGCGCGACCTTCGTCATGCGCCCGGAGCGGTCGTAGAAAACGGCGTCGATGCTGAACAACATGAACATCATGTGGATGGACGAGCAGGGCTCGATCAGCAGCGCTTCGCCGGGGGCGAGCGATCGGCGGAGCATGAGGCCGCGGAAACGCTGCCAGTAGTTGCGCGCTTCGCGGGCCTGGCTTGCGAGCACCCTGCCCGATTCGACGTGCTTGAGTTCCATCTGATTCTCCGTGACCGCAGTGACGGTCGTGTGGCTACCTGACGATCGGCTTCGCGGTCGGCGTCGGGGTGGCGGTGCGTGGTAGTGGGGTCGACGTGGGCGGGCGAGGCGTGGCGGTGGCGGTCGCTACGGCCCGCGTGGGGCTCGGCGAGACGGCGGTGGTGTTGGTTGGCGCCAGCGTTGCCTCCGTGGGGGCGGTGGCGGGCGTGGCGGTGGCGGCTGGCTCTCCCTGCCCGCCCGCTGGCCGCGTGGGAGAGGGTGGGGCCGCGGTCGCCGGTGGCGCGATAGGCAGGAAGAGCTGCGGGTCGACCGCCTTGCCTTCGAACCGCAACTCCACATGGACGAAGCGGAGGACGGTGTCGGCGCGGCCGACCACGGTCGACGAGGTGACGGTCGCCCCCGTCTCCACGTTGCGCTTGCCCAGGTAGCCGAGCAGCGCCGTCCAGCCGCCGCCGCAATCGACGGTCACGTGCTCACCGTTGGCGTCGCTGACACCGCTTTCGATGACCTTCCCGGAGCAGACGGAGCGAATGTTCGCGTCGGCCGAGGCGCCGAGGTCGATGCCGCCGTGGACGCGGCCGCTGCCGCGGGGCGCGCCGAACGTGTCTAGGACATCTGCCGGGCGATCCACCGGGAGAGTAAAACGGCGAGCGCCGGCGCTGCTCTCCGGGTCCGGCGGCGGCGACAGCTCGGTTTGCGCCAGCGCACCCTCGCCATCGCCGATGGCCAGCGGCCCGGAAGCGGTGTAGGCGGATGTGACGGGCGTGCCCGCTCGACCAGGTCGCGTTGGCGTGCTCGCGGCCTCGTCTGCGGCATTGCCGCCACACGCCGCGGTGGCGATGATCGCGCCGAACAAGAGGGCGCTGAGCAGGGACCCGGGTCGCGGAACGGAGGCCATCGTATCGATGCTACCTGCTCGACCCTCTGAGCCGCGAACCGGGCTAAGCGGCGACGCTATCGAGAGAGACCGGCAGCGGCAACGATATTGGCAGTGGCGACCGCGGGACGGTTATGGAGAGGCGGTGAGCCTCGTTCGAACGCTGGAAGGAACGGGCCTGGAGGGCGCTGTAGGGGAGCAGGACGGGCAGGAAGATCAGCGGGTCGTGGGCATCGCCGGTGATTCGGACGATGCTCGCGGCGAAGACGGAGCCAGCGAAGGCGAGCCCGAGCAAGGCCCAGTCGTAGCGGTCGCGGCCGGCAATCGGCCGGCGGCGAGCGAGTTTCTGGTTGAGCATGAGCTGCACGCCAGAGATGGCCATGCGCAGGGCGCCGAGGATGGGGAGGACGGGCGCCAGCAACGAGGCGAGGAAGACGAGCACCCAGACCGAACCAAGGGAGGCCAGGCGGATGCGCGCGGAGAGGCGCCAGTCCCAGCGCCGGCAGACTCGATCAATGGTGTGTTTCGTTCGATCCATGGGTCTACTATCGGCAGCCCGGGGACGGCCGGAATGGTAGAGACGAGGCGCATGGAAGAGTTCACGGCCTGACACTCCGCCAGGCGCTGGTAACCGGTTGGTAACGGGAACGGGCGCTTATGTGACGCGCTTAACACAACGGTGGTGGGTGAACGACGATTTCAGTTAAATCGTTGAGGAACGGTTGACCTTATGTCATGTTTTGTAAAATCCGTGTAAACGCAGTGTAACAAGGTGGTAAACTCCCCGTTCTTGGGGTACTCAGGTGCGGTCGCTGCGTCGAGTAATGCGGCTTCACCAGGCGGGGTGGTATGAGCGCAATCGTTTCTGACCGGCCTTTGGCGCCCGGGGCACTTGATGGCCCCTGCGATGACACGTGGTTTTCGGCCATGTACCAGAGCACGTTCGAGGGCGCCTTTCGTTACGCCCGCATGCTCACGCGCGACGCCGACTTATCGGCGGATATCGTCGCGGATGTCTACCTCCGCGCGTGGCTGAAACGCGACAGTCTCAAGGAGAGCCCGAGCCTCACGGCGTGGATTCTCACGGTGACGCGCAACAGGGTGAACGACGAGTTCCGGGCGAGGAGGACCACGGTGGATTTGGACCAGATCGAAGAACTCCAAGATGTCGCTTCGGACGGTCGCCACGTGGAGTTGACGGAAACGGAGCGGGCTCAGCTCCACCAGGCGATCCGGCGGCTGCCAGCGGAACAGCAGCATGTGATCTTCCTCCGCTTCTTCCAGCATCTTTCCCACGAACAGGTTGCGAACGAACTCGGGCGCACGGCGAATGCCGTGCGGGTCGCCCAGTTCCGGGCGCTCGCCCGGCTACGGACGATGCTGGAGGTCCCTCATGCAGGTTGAATCCGCACGGACGGAGCTTCTCGGTCGCTGCATCGACGCGCTGATCCGCGGCGACGATTGGCGGCCGCTGAACCAGGGCCCGGAAGCGCCGGACATCGAGGCGCTGATGCGTGTCGCCGTCTCGCTCTGGGACGCAGCCGACGACGCACCGGGCGCTTCGCAACGCCACCGCTTCCGGGTGTGGGAGCGGCTGTTCCACGGCAATCGGGTATTCGGGGCCGCGAGCGAGCCCCTTTCCATCCGCCGCATCATCGGACGCCGGCGCCAGCCGTCAGCGATCCGGCGATCGGGAGTGCTTTTCGCTCCCAGCCACGGCGCCCCTGGCAGGAGGTGGCTGTAAGCGAATTGCTCAGACCCACATGGGACATCGAGGCCGGGGCGACCGGCCAGCGCACGGCGGGCCCCCAGGCCGCCCCAGAAGAAAGGCCAGAACCCAAGTCATGTTGAAGCTTTACGTTCGACTTACGGACTCGCTCCGTAACATCCACACCCGCGAAGATGCCCAGGACGGCTTCGAGTACCTGCT
>JAYUAG010000509.1:0-7322 GCA_043741475.1 Thermoflexaceae bacterium
CACTTCTCTTCCGGACACGACCTCGGCACGCCCGAACAGCTGGCCGATTCGGAAGCGCGCGCCATCTCTGACAGCGGGCTCGACTACTACGACAACTTCCGCAAGTACAACCTGGACCTCACGCTGGCGTGGCGGAACCTGCCCAAGCCAACGATCGCGATGGTGCACGGCTACTGCATCTTCGGCGGCTGGATGATCGCGGCGGCGATGGACCTCGTGTTCGCCTCCGACGACGCTCAGTTTCTCGCCGGGCAGGTGGAGTACTTCAGCATCCCCTGGGACGTCGGCTGGCGGAAGTCGAAGGAACTGTTGTTCGAGAGCCGCTTCATCTCCGCGGCGGAGGCGGAGCGCTACGGCTTCGTCAACCGGGTCATCCCTCGCGCCGAGTTGGAGCGGGAGACGATGGCGTACGCTCACCGCGTGGCAGAGAACTCCAGCCTCACCCTGCGCATGGCGAAGACCGCCGTGAACCGCATGCAGGACACGGCGGGGTTCAGCGCGGCGATGGAATCCGCCTTCCACGACTACCTGGTCATGGCGAAGATGCGCGGTATGGCGCGAGTCGAAGGCGTACGACGCCTCGGTGGCGTCGACCTCGCTCTCCGCCACGCGCGCGGCGAACGTGCGGGCCAGAACCGGTAAGCATAGTCCCTACCGGCGGCCTCGTGGCCTCGGCGTACCAGGGGCACGGAGGGCATTGCCGGGGCCGATGCTCATTTCTTGCTGGAGCAAATCAGCTACCTGCGCGCGGATATAGGCGCGCACGCCGCCACGCAGCCGTCGCTGGCTGCCGGTGTCCAGGCCAAGCTGAATGAGTACGCGGGACGAATCATCCACTAACAGCGCGAGCGCCTCGTACGGCCCTGCCCATGCACGCGTCAGCACCGCGACGGTCGGGACCTCCCGCTGGCGGATCTTTATGCGGAGGAGCCTTCCCGTTCCTTCTGCGAGCGCACCGTAGAGGTCAGACCACACCTCCGGCTGGCGGCGCCCATCGAGAGTCAATCGCAGATCGAACTGAAGCGCCGGCAGCGCACGCAAGAGGTCGCCATCAGACGACCGCGCAAGCCCAGCTTCCTGAACGCTGATGACACGATGACCGAAGGCCGCCACTACCGCCTGGAACGGCGCCGGAACGTGCTCGTCCATCAGGAAGCTGGCTATGCTGCCTCCTCAAATTCGAGAGCCCGAAGAACGACCGCCTGTGGCAACGCATAGAGCGTAGCGACCTCTCGTGGCGAGCTGAGGGTCGCCAACTCGGCGATGAACGAGGACTCAAGGCGTGTACCGCGGATCGTGGGTAGTCCAGCATTGATATCAGGGCGCATCTCAACCACGTCCGCGAACGGCGACATTCTCCCCAGTGCCCCCTCGGCGGCGAGCGCATCAACCCCCCGTCGCATCGCAGACGAGGCGTAGCCGAGCAGCTCCGGAGCGGCGACCTGACCCGCGGCATCGGCGAACACCGCCGCATTGCCGATGGGATGTCCGGCGTGAACACGTCCGCTTGCCGTATGCGGTGGGCTCGCGACTTCATAGCGTACGAGGTCTCCGAGTTCCCAACCGGGGAAGAGTTCGTCAAGGTAGCGAGTTGCGCGCTCCGCGCGGGCGGCGGAGAGTCCCATGTCCAGCATGTGCGCGATGACGCGCAAACGCCGATAGTCCACCCACGAATAGAGGCGCGGGACGCCCCGGCTGCCGGCGCGCCGGTTGGCGGGCTGCCAGCCTATCGCGTGGAACTGCTGCAATTGGCTCGTACTCAGGCCCGTTAACTTCGCGACGAGCCTGCTGCGGAGGGCGCCGGGTGGTGGACGCGTGCTCATGGCGAGAGTCTTGGCCGGGGTGCACTCGCCGTCAAGCGAGGGCTAACGGTTTCGAGAGGGCGCCTTCGAGTTCGAGGAGGGTGCGCTTCATTGCGAGCCCGCCACCGTAACCCTGGAGGTCGCCGTTGGCGGCGATCACGCGGTGGCAGGGGAGCCAGAGGGGGATCGGGTTGGCGCCGTTGATCGAGCCGATCACCCGTGCTTTGCCCGGCGCCCCGACGTGGGCCGCCAGCCAGCCGTAGCTGCGGGTCTCGCCCATAGGGATATCGCGCAGGCCGAGGAGCGTCGCCCGCTGCAGCTCCGTACCGCCCTGGAGGTCCACCGGATAGTCGTCGAGCGTCACCGGCTCGCCCGCCGCATAGCGTTCGAGCAGTGAGCGCACCTCGGCGGCGCGCGGGTCGTCGCGTTCTTCCGCGCCCGAGGCGATGAGCTCCGCCCGGCAGGCCGCCAGGGTGCGATGAAAGAGGGTGGCGCGGCAGATGCCGCGTTCATTGAGGGCAACGCCGGCGAAGCCCAGGGCGGTATCGGCGATCACGATTGCTGGTGCGTTCATGGGGCCATTGTGCCGAAAATGCGCGACAGCTGTTGTCGTCACCGGTCACGCGCTGGCAGGCGACGCCGCACCATGTACTTCAACAGGGTATTGCGCAGGCCGCGATAGGCGACCGCGGCTTGCTCGGGATCCGTCCGCTGCAGGTCTGGCCGGCCGTAACGCGACTCTTCATAGGCGGCCGCGAGACGTGAGGCCTCAGCGGGCCTGGCGACGGTCCCGCCGACTCGGCTGGACCATTCGCGGGCGGTCTCAGCCTTCGATCCACCGAGTCGCGCCCAACCGGCGACTCGCTGCGCCTGCGCCCAAAGACGAACCGGCCCGACGAGCCCACCGAGTCCCCAGCCCCAGGCGAGCCGCCCGCTGAAGGCGATCAACGTGAAGAGGACGAGGACTCCGACCAGGGACCAGATGAGCGCCCACGGCGGCGGGTCGTTGACGACGGCGTTGGCATTGAGCGCCTCCTGAGCCCCGGGGCTTAGAACTGTCCCCGAGTTGCTGAGGAGGTCTTCGAGACCGTCGGGCGCGAGAGGGTCGTTCGGGGCGACGGCGGCGCCGAGGCCGCCGGTCACGCCACCGGCGGGCCGGTCGGCCGTGGGGTTAAAGGCCACCCAGCCATACTTCGGGAAATACACCTCGACCCAGCTGTAGGCGTCATCTTTGCGCACCGTGTAGGTGGTCTCGACCACTTCGTTGGGGTCGAGCACGTAGCCAACGGCGATACGCGCAGGGATGCCGAGCGTGCGCAGCATGACCGTCATCGCCGTCGCCTGGTAATCGAAATAGCCGCGCCTCAGGTCGAACAGCAAGAAGTCCGTGATATCGCGCCCCGCCGGGGTGGCAGGCACCTGGAGGTCGTAGGGGAAGGTGCGGAGGTAGTCTTCCACTGCCTTGGCGCGGTCGTAGGGTGTGGCCGCGGAGCCGGCCACCCGCGCCGATTCATCGCGGACACGCGAGGGGAGGCTCTTCGGCAGCTGCAAGTAGCGCTCGTTGACCCAATCGGGGTAGGCCGTGCCAGCCCCGCGCAGCTGCCCCTCGGTGGCCTTGCTGCGCGAGCCGACGGAGTTGTAGGTCTCGCCCTGGCTCAGGCCCCGATTGGTCGAGAGCTGTTCGATATCGCCGCGGAAGCCGCGGGGCGACTCCGCCGTGATCGTGCGATTCGTGCCCAGGGGCACGCCGGAGGAGAGCACGGTGTTGTCGCCATCGAGGACGGTCACCTGGAGCACGGTCTCCTGGCGCGCCTGGTAGGTCTCGGCGCCGGGGACGGCAGCGAGGCCGCCGCCTTCGACGCGGACACCATCGCGTTTGCCCTGTTTCCAGCCGGCGCCGGTGTAGAACTCATAACTCTGTCCGCGCAGGAAGCCCGGTTCGGTGGCTTTTACCTCATAGAGGGGGCGCGTGCCGAGCTTGACGTTGCCACGCACCGTCAGGAAGTCGCCAAAGTTGTGGAGGCGGCCCCCCTTGCGCGCATCGACCGTGCTGAAGAGGCGCGCGAACACGCCCGAATGGCCCGTGAACGGGCCAGCGGCGGCATCGTAGACGGCCGTCACCTGGCCGGCTTGCTGGGCGCTCGGCAGGAGCCAGGCGGCGATCAGTAGCCCTCCGACGAGGATCAGGGTCAGCTGGCCGGCGCTCAGGCTGATGAATTCGGGGTACTCAATGCCGAGCCGCTTCCAGCGCGCCTGCAGGCGTTGCAGGTTCAGGCGGGCGATGAGCACCATCGCGCCGAAGAGAAATACGAGGAAGGCGCCCGTGGGGTGGCCGCGCTGGAGCGCGATGTTCGCCAGGAGCACCGCGCCACCGGGCACGATCGCCACCCAGGGGTTGTGCCAGCGATAGATGGTGAATGCCGACAGATAGGCGGCGAGGAAGCAGATCGCATGGACAAGGACGATGAAGGGCAGGCGGTCGTTGCTGATCTCGTTGGCACGCACAACTGCCCACCAGTCGGCCAGGCGGAGGCGTGTGTCAGACAGCCGTTCGGCGATCGAGCCACCTTCGGCATAGGACTGGACGGCGAGCGCGATGACGAGGATGCCGAGCAGCAACATCACCACATGGATCGCGCCGTAAGTATAACGGATGCGGGCGGCGAGCATGCCGAAGGCGAGCCCGAGGACGAGCGTGGGGATCGTCGAAGGCATGCCTGGCACCCAGCGCGCCTGCTGGATGGAGACGCCGACGGCGAGGAAGGCGATCATGGCGGCGGCGAAGGTGAGCCAGTCTTCCCAGCTCATCACCCAGCGCGGGCCACGAACCGCGGCGCTGGTGATGCGTCCACTGGCGGAACGATTCATGGGGACGTTCATCCCTGCCATACAGCCACCCCCGAAGAATTCGGGCTGAGGGCCACGGTGAGGTCATCACCGCGGCGCACGACGTACGTCAGGATATCGCTCGCCGTCAGTTCGCTGAAGAGGATCAGCGGCGAACGATCGCTCCCGAAGGTTGAGGGGTCGACGAGGACGACGCAGCCGCGCACGCCCCGCTGCACGAGCGACTGGATGGCCGTGAGCCACTGATCGTCCGTGCTGGAGGTAACGATGACGACGGTCGTATGGCGGCCGAACCGGCGTTGTTCTTCCATGAGGATGTTGCCTAGCGGCGCCTCGCCACGGGCGCTCGCCATGGCCAGCGTCTCCAGCACGCGCGTCATCTGGTTGCCGCCGCGCTCCGGTTCAATGACGCGAAGGTCCCGCCCGAACGTGATCAGGCCCACCGAGCGATTCTGCACGAGGTAGTGGCGGCAAACGCTGGCCGCGATGCGGACGGCGTACTCCTCCGTGCTTTCGTCGCCGCGGCCGGCGTGGACGCGCTCCTCCAGATCGAGGATCACCCAGATGTCGCTGGCCGGGTCCAGCTCGAAGGTCTTCACCATCATCTGGCCCGTACGTGCGGTGCTGCGCCAGTGGATGCGGTTGAAGGCGTCGCCGGGGGCATATTCCCGGACGCCCGAGGCGTTGGGGGTGACGTAATGGGTGCGGCGGCGGAAGCGGCCTTCGCCCGGGAGGTTGGCCGGTGGGGCCTGGAAGTGAGGAAGGTCGACGACCGGCGGATAGACGAGGATCTGGGCAACGCCGCCCACTTCGCGCACCCGCCGAAAGAAGCCGAACGGGTCCGTCGCGACGATGCGTAGCGGGCCCCAGTCGTAGAGACCGCGCCGCAGAAGCTTCGTTTCGACCATCCAGTTGCGCGACCGCCGGGGCGGGACGATGACGACACGGCGGGAACGGTGCCCGGGGAGGTCGCTCGGATCTTCGACATCGAGCCAGAGTTTGGGCAGCCAGAAGCTGTTCTTAATCTCGATGATTTCGAGTGCTTCCTGGCCCACCTGGCCGCGGTCGGTGCGCCGATCGACGGTGACCGTGAGGTGGCGGGTGTTGTACCAGGCGATCAGCCAGGCAGCGGGTATTGCGAGCGCGAGCACATAGGTCACGCGGAAGAGCAACCAGAAGCCGGTGCCGAAGGCCACGAATGCGCACAGCAACAGCAGGAACACCACGAGGGTGAGCGTGCGATGTTCGGGCCGGAGCGCCGTGCGGATGAGCGTGCGCATGTGCTACGTCCCCCTAGACGCGGGCGCGCGCGCCCGGCACGGCTACGCGGTTGAGGCAGGCGGCGACGACATCGGCGACGGTGGTGCCCTTCACCTTGGCGCCGGGGCTGAGGATGATGCGGTGGCCCATCGTCACGAGCGCGAGCTCCTTGACGTCGTCCGGCGTAACGAAGTCGCGGTTTTCGAGCAGCGCGCGGGCCTGTGATGTGCGGAAGAGGGCGAGCGAGCCGCGCGGGCTGGCGCCGAGGTAGACCGCTTCGTGTTCACGCGTCGCGTTCGCCAATTCGACGATGTACTGCTTAATCAGCGGGTCCACATAGATTTCGCGGACGGCCCGCTGGAGCTGGACGATCTCGGTCGAATCCGTCACCTGACCGAGCGTGTCCACCGGGTGGGTGACCTGTTGGGCATCGAGCACGCGGATCTCGTCGATCCTGCTCGGGTAGCCGAGGTGGATGCGGATGAGGAAGCGGTCGAGCTGCGCCTCCGGCAGCGGGAACGTGCCCTCGTACTCGATCGGGTTCTGGGTCGCCATCACGAGGAAGGGCTGAGGCAGCCGGTGGGTGACGCCGTCGACCGTAACCTGGCGCTCCTCCATGGCTTCGAGGAGGGCGGACTGAGTCTTGGGCGTGGCGCGGTTGATCTCGTCGGCGAGCACGACCTGGGCGATGATGGGGCCGGGCCGGAACTCGAAATCGCCTTCCTTCTGGTTATAGATTGATACACCGGTGACATCGCTGGGGAGCAGGTCCGGCGTAAACTGGATGCGCTTGAAGCCGCAGCCCGTGGAGATGGCGATGGCGCGCGCGAGCATCGTTTTGCCGACGCCGGGCACGTCTTCGATGAGCATGTGGCCGCCGCAGAGAAGGCTCGTGACGGCGAGGCGGAGTTCGCGCTGTTTGCCGATAATCACCTTTTCAATGTTTTCGATGATGCGTTCGGCAACGATGCGGGGTTCTTCCAAGGGTGCGGCTCCGGGTAGTGATTATGGTAACGCAAATCCGCGGGCGCGGGACGCCCATGGGTGGCCGGATTATAGCAATGACGCCGATCGGCGCGGTTAAGTTCCACGCGAGTCTCGCCGCTATCCCCGTCGGCGGGTCAGCGCGCCCTCATCAATGCTCGACGCGGGGCGTCAGCTGAATCAGCGTCCCCGCGGCGTCACGCGGGTGGACGAGGACGTGCGGAGGCTGGCGCAGGATACGCGCCCCCGCTGCCTCCACGGCCCGCACCGTGTAGTCCAGGTCCCTGGCCACGAGGGCGAGCGCCAGCGGCCCCTCGCCCACCCTTTCGAGCCGCGTCCTCAATGGCGATGGTCCCGAACGCGAGGGCGAAACCAGCTCAATCATCCTCTCGCCGAGGAGAAACCGCGCGGCCTCCGCTCCCCCCGGGG
>JAYUAG010000510.1:0-3116 GCA_043741475.1 Thermoflexaceae bacterium
CCGAGGACAGCGCCCGCGACCACCCCGAGCGGCGGCGCCGTGACGAGCACCCACATCGCACCGTTCCAGGTGAACTGCGGTAGGAACGGCAACTGCGCCACGGCCAGCGCCGTCGACCACGCGAGCGCGAAGATCGATGCGGGCGCGAAGGGGTCGTACCGTGTGAGCCGGATCAGGACTGCGACGAGGACGGGCAGCGGCAGCAGCAGGAGCAGACCGGTACGGGCGTTCGGGAAGACGAGGGCCGGCGCCGCCCAGGCGGCTGCAGCGCCACCGAGCAGAATCGCCCCAATGACCAGCGGCCGCACGTACCGGGGACGCTCACGGTGGGCGCGGGAAGGCGAAGCAGCGTCAGCGGCGGCCGGCGCCGTGTCCGGGCGCGGGGCTGCCGTCGGGGCGCGCAGGACGCCGGCAACGAGCACGAGCAGCCAGCAGGTATGGAGTAACTCGCTCACGAAGACGGCGGCGCCCGCGCCGCCAACACCATAGGCCTTGCTCAAGCCGAGCTGGAACGCGGCTGAGAGCAGGAACGCAGCGAAGTAGCAGAGCGCCACAGCGCGCGCGCGTCCGAGTGAAAGCACCAGGCTCAGGAGGAGTCCGTTGGGCCCAACCAGCAGCGTGGCCGCCGCCCCCCAGCGCACGTAAGCAGAGAGCGAGTCGTTGGATTCGCCGAACAGCAGCGAGGTGGCGACCTGTGGCCAGAGCATGAGCGCCCCGACGGGGACCGCCATCAGCGCCACCGAAATCGGGGCATAACGGAGCGCAGCGGTGGTGGCGGCCCGAGGGCTGTGTTCGGCCGCGCGCGCGATTCGCGGCCAGGAAGCGAGGGCAAGCGCGCCGGGGAGGATGGTCGCGGCGGAGTAGAGGTTAAAGCCGTCGACGACCTGGCCGCTCGCTGCCGCTCCCAGCACCACGCGCGGGAGGATCACCTGGGCGCGGAGGTAGGCGACACCGATGAGCCAGTACGCGTAGAGCGGCCAGGCGGCGCGCAACCAGGCGCCGCCATAGCGCGAGGGCGCATCCGGCGACACGCCGGGAAAGGCGCTCCCTGCGTAGAGCGCTGCGCATTCGGCGGCGCGCGCCACCGGCAGAGCGACCAACAGCGCCCAGGGATCGCCCGAGGCGGCGCCTGCGATGACGCCGACAACGGCTCCCATCATGAAACCGAGCACGGCCCCGAGGCCGAGCGTCAGGCCGTCTCCATCGGCCGCCAGCTTGCTCGTGAGGAGCGCCGTCGCGGCCGTGGGCGGGACGCTGATCGCTGCGACAGCGAGCGCGAGCGGCCAGTCCCCGCTCGTGACAAGCCACCCACCCAGGGCGAGGGCGACGGCGCCAGTGACGGCGAGGCCGCCACGGACGGCCAGCAATCGCCGAAACTCGCGCCGAGCGGGCGGACCAACGGGGAAGTCCCTCTGTGATGCGGGCGTGGCGCCGAGGTCCGTCAGCGCGACGACGACGAGCGCAACGGCCGCGCTCACGCCCACCACCCCGGCGCTCGCGAACCCTGCCTGGCGCGTGGCGATTGCGACGAGGCCGAGCGGCAGGAGCGCACCCAGCCCGCGCTGAAGGCCAGTGCCGACGGTGACCTTGATCAGCGACGTCCAGTGGCGGCGCGCGGCCTGCCGGGTCATGACCGGAACCACCGTCGCCGGAGTTCTGCGGGAGGCACGGTGGCGCGGCTCTGGATGATCCGCCGGTCGCGAAGCGCGTCTGGAGCCGCCTGAGCGAAGAGCGTGAGCGCCGAGAGCACCAGGCGGGGCGAGGTCGCGAGGTTCGCGCCAAAAACGAGCGCCTCACGCCCGAAAATGAAGGGCAGGTCGCGCAGCAGCGGGCGTGGCGCATCGTTTTTCAGCAGCACGAGCCACTGGTTTTTCATCGAATGGAGGCGCACGTTGCGGCCCTTGCGCCGTTCGTTGCGGACGTAGTCGCGGAAGCCTCGGAGATAGCCGCGCCCGCCCAGGCCGCGCCCCGAGCGCGTGTGGTAGCCGACCGCCGCGGGGACGTACCAGCACTCCCAACCGCGCAGTCGCATCCGCCAGCCCAGGTCGTAGTCGTCGCGATACATGAAGAATCGCTCATCAAGGTAGCGGCCGTCGATCGCTACGTCTTCGAGGGCGGCGCGTCGCGCTAGCAGGGCGGCGCCGCTCACGCTGAAGACCTCTTCGGGCGAATCGAACTGGCCGCGGTCGACCTCGCCTTCGCCGCGGTCGAAGGAGTGGCGGTTGCGGCGCACGCTGCAACCGGCTGTATCGATCCTTCCGTCAGGGAGGTTGTCCAGGCCCAAGCGCAGGAGCTTCCCGGTCGCGCAGCCAGTGTCAGTTTGCGCCCTCATGAACGCGGTGAGGTCCGCGAGGTAGGTGGGAGCGACAATAAGATCCGCGTTATGGAACAGGACGAATTCCCCCACGGTCGCTGCGATGCCGCGGTTGATCGCCCCCATGAAGCCGACGTTATGTCCGATGTCGATCACTCGCGCGCGCTCGCCGAGCCCACCGATGGCGGCCGCAGCGTCCTGAGCCGGGTCGTTGTTCACGACAACGACATCGATCACCACACCCTCGCTCGCGAGCACGGCCTTCAGCCCGTCGACGGCACTGTCCAGGTCGCCGTAGGTGGGGATGATAACGCTCACCGTGGGGTCGATGGCCTGCCTCCGGATCCTGATGGTACGCCCGGCGCGCGCAGCAGCGCACTGCTCTACGATTGCGCCATGACACACGAGGAGATCCTGAAGCTCACGGACCTGACGAGCTGCGGCGGCTGAGCATCCAAGGTGGGGCCAGCGGCCCTGGCGCAGGTCCTTGCGCCACTCGCGTCCGTGTTCAACCGTGAAGCCCACCCGGACCTGCTGGTCGGGTTGGGTGTCGCTGACGACGCCGCCGTCTACCGCATCAACGCGCGGACGGCGGTGGTGGCGACGCTCGACTTCTTCGCGCCGGTCGTTGACGACCCCTACACCTACGGCGCAATCGCGGCCGCGAACGCGATGTCGGACGTGTTCGCGATGGGGGGCGAAGTGATTCTCGCGCTCAACATCGCCGCCTTCCCGGAGAGCCTGCCGCCGGCCGTCCAGACCGAGATCCTGCGTGGCGGCGCCGAAAAGGTGGCCGAGGCGG
>JAYUAG010000511.1:0-3112 GCA_043741475.1 Thermoflexaceae bacterium
TTCCAGTTCTGCACGCATTTCGGCGGTTGTCATTGATCCATTCTAACAGAGTCCGCAGATCGGCCGCTCCGTCATGCGGACAATCGCGATGCGGCCGGAAGCGGCTTGGCGAGCTAGTCCACACGATCACAGTCGACGACCGCGTCTCCGCCAAGCGATCCGGAGAGTTCGGCAAAGCGGGATGCGGGCACCGCGTTGCTTTCAGCGGCCCTCACGAGAGCGCGCCGCCGTGCGAGATCGCGGCTCCGAACGCTGAGTTCGGTCGTCGCTGCGTCCAGTCTGCGTGCGTTGTCCAAAACGCAGCCCAAGTCGCCCTCGTCGAGTCTCCCGACCGGTTCGTCCAAATTCGGCGCGCATCTCCGCTGTCGTCATCCTCCGATTCTACCCGAACCGTGACCCCGTGGCCGCCGTGAGGCACACTGCCGCCATGGATTTCGAACTCTCCGAAGAACACCGCCTCATCAAGGACACCGCCCGCCGCATCGCCCGCGAAGTCATCGCGCCGCGCGCCAAAGAAGTGGACGAAACAGGCGAATACCCGCACGACTACTTCGAGGCGTTCAAGCGCTCCGGCCTCCTTGGGATGGCCATTCCCGAGGCGATGGGAGGCACGGGCAACGGCATCCTCCCGCTTTGTCTCGCGATCGAAGAGGTGGCGAAGTACGAATGCGGCGCCGGCCTCATGCTCGTGCTCACGGGCCTGCCCAACCGGCCCATCGTCTTCGGTGGCAACGCTGAGCAGCAGCAGCGCTTCCTCCCGGACGCCGCTTCAGGTGCGACTAAAGGGGCGTTCTGCTTGACCGAGCCGGACGCCGGTTCGGATGCGGCCAACCTCAAGACCCGCGCCACTCGCGACGGCGACGACTACATCCTCAACGGGAACAAGGTCTACATCTCCGGCGGAACCGTGGCCGACTGGCTGACGGTGTTCGCGCGCACGGGCGGGCCGGGGGCGAAGGGCATCAGCGCCTTCGTCGTCGACGCCCATAGCCCGGGCGTCAACATCGACCGGACGGACGACAAGATGGGCGTGCGCAGCGTGCCCACGGCACACTTCAGCTTCCAGGACGTGCGGGTGCCCGCGGAGAACATGCTCGGCGGCGCCGAGGGCACGGGGTTCAACACGGCGATGCTCACGCTGAACAGCATGCGGCCGACCGTCGGCGCGCGTGGCGTTGGCCTGGCCGAGGGCGCGGCGAGCTATGCGCTCGAATGGGCGCGCGAGCGTAAGGCCTTCGGTAGCGCCGTCATCGACTTCGAGGCGATCCAGTTCATGTTCGCGGAGATGGCGATCGAAATCGAGGCGGCGCGCAACCTCGTCTACAAGGCGGCGTGGCTCGTCGACCAGGGCAAGTACACGCGTGAGTACGCGCACAACCTCTCGATCGCGAAGGCGTTCGCGACAGAGATGGCCAACCGGGTCGCCTCGAACGCGCTCCAGGTGCTCGGGGCGCAGGGCTACATGAAGGACCACCCTCTGGAGCGGCACTACCGCGACGCCCGCCAGCTGATGATCGTGGAGGGCACGAGCCAGGTGCAGCGCGTCGTCATCAGCCGCTCGCTGATCGACCGCAACCTGGTCTACGGGTAGGAAGGGCGTGGGTCTTCGCGGTGGTGGTAAACTGGGCAGCACACGCGGCACGGTTCGCGGGAGGTGAGCAATGGTCCTGGCGCCCGTCCATTCCAGCGTGAGGGCTGCGGAATTTCTCGCCTCATCCGAGAGCGAAGGGTACGAACTTGTGCATGGTGAGATGGAGGCGCTCGCGGTGGGCGGTGAATCAAGCTGGATCGGCGGTGAAGTATTCGGCCTCTTTCGAGACCATTTGAAGCTGGACCCGCAGGGTGTGGTGTTCCCCCAGGACACGGCTATCGCCGTCTGGCAAGACGACCCTGATCACGTGCGCAAACCCGATGTCTTCTTCATCGCGCGGGGACGGCTTCCGCAAGGCCGGCTACCGCAGGGCTACGTGACGGTGGTCCCCGACCTGATCGTCGAGATCGTTTCGCCGAATGACGACGCGGGCAAGTTGGAGGCGAAGCTCCAGGACTACCGCCGGGTGGCCGTACCGCTGGTGTGGGTCATCTACCCGGAGACACGGAACGCCTACGTGTATCGTCGCGGGAGTCCGATCGAAGTAGTCGAGGGCGGCGGCAACCTCGATGGCGGCGATGTCCTGCCCGGATTTTTGCTTTCGTTGGCATCGCTATTCGCCGCGGCAGACGCGGTCGTCTGAGCCGCGCCGGCGGCCCGGCGGCTCAGCGCTTGCTGGCGGAACTTTCTTCGCTCCCGTAGCGTTCTATCGTCGAAGGCTCCGAGCGCCCCACTCTCAACGAGCTTTCGTGGAGTTGGCCATGCCCGCGCGCGTCTTACTGGTCTCGCTCGTCCTGGGCGCTGCGGCGCTCGCCACTTTCGTTTCGGCCTGCGGCGAGGGCAAGAACCCGCCGCCTTCGCGCCGCTCCGCCGAGACCGCGAACGGCGCTGACACATCCGGGCCACGGAAGGTTGGCGAGGTCCAAATCATCTCCTCAAGCTCTGGCGGTGGTTCCCACATCTACATCGACGCTGCCCAGGTCAACTCCACGACCAGCAGTGCCACATCCGCTGGCCTGACCGTGCGTGGTTCGGCCAGTAGCGAGATCGTGGCCGACGGCGCGCGCGTCATGCTCCTCATCCAGTCGCGCTCGGGCCAGCCGCAGCCGATCGACGCGAAAGACCGCGCAGCGGCTGAGGCGGCGATCGTCGCCCTCGGCTTCAAGAAAGAGGACCTCTTCACCAACAGCGACTTCCGCTTCGGGCCGTTCACCACGATCGAGGTGGCGGTGCCGGTGAAAGACGTAAAGGCGAAGGGCGACCAGGTCGTCTCGGCGCTGGAGAAGGTCTTCGGACGGTCGGATTCGCGCGGCGTGCGCTTCCTCCTGAAGCATTGCGACCAGTCGCTCGCCCCGCTCCGAAAGAGCGCCTTCGAGGCGGCTCAAACGAAAGCCAGGGCGATCGCAGCCGCTGGCTCGTTCTCCCTGGGACCGGTGGTAGCGCTGTCCGAGGCGCAGAGCCAGCTGAACTACGGCGGGCCGCAGGAAGACCCCTGCGACCAGTCAGGCGCCAGCATCGCCG
>JAYUAG010000512.1:0-7269 GCA_043741475.1 Thermoflexaceae bacterium
GGGCGAGGAGCGGGCCGTCAGGCGGCGAGTTCATGTTCGGTGCGGGTGGTGACATCCGCCTCCGGGAGCCAGTTGTGGAAGTCACGTTTGAGGCCGCAGTTCCGGCAATGTGCGGCGCTCGTTGGGCCGTTGGCCTCCTCGATGCGCCAACGGTGTGAGGTCTGCGTACACGGCGGCGCGTGGCTGGTCTGGTGCAGGCTCGGGGTGTCATGGTTCACGGTGTCTCTCCTGGGGTGTTGCCGGGACGGTACCGCGCGCGCCCTTGCGTATGCCTCAAGTGCGCGCTCCTCGACGTAACACCGTCATCACAGCCGCCGTGCGGCAAGCACCAGGCCCGTGAGCGCGGCCAGTCGCAACGGATCCGCAACGGCCACCGTGAGCGCCGTTAGCAAGGCGCAACGCCACGGACGGTACGGTGGTTGGGCTTCGCGAGAAGACACCAACCAGGAAAATTCACCATGACTCAGCCGATGCGGCCCGAAGACAAGCCCGTCGAAGAGAAGTCCACAGGCGTCTAGCCGGGTGCTGAAAAATACGATCAGTCATAGCAGAGCCCCGAATCGCCAGCTTCAAAAGAGCACATTGCGTGATGCGTTATTGTCGAGCTGGCCGACAGCCGAGGATTTTTTCATCACCCTGCTAGCCGCGGACCTCCATACAACCGCTGTTCCGGAGCCGCCTCCCCCGCGGCTCCGGGCAGCCCCTATCCCGCAGCGGACCGGAGACCGACATTTTTGAGCCGTTTGAACCAACAGAGATGCTGAAGGGCGACCACCGGCTGCTGAAGGACCTCTTCGACCAGTTCCAGGCCGGCGATGGCCGCAGCCGGCCCGGCCTCGCCGAACAAGCCCTCTGCGAACTGAACCTCCACAGCGCTATCGAAGAGGAGATCTTTTACCCGGCCGTCCGCGAAGCGGTGGCCGATGAACGCCTGATGATCGAGGCCGCCGAGGAACACCGCATCATGGCCGTCCTCGTCGCCGAACTCGAAGAGATGCTGGCGGCGAGGAACACCAGGGTCGACTTTCAGGCGTTGTTCGTCGTCCTTGCGGACTACGTCCGTCACCACATCGCCGAAGAAGAGATCGCGATTTTCCCGTTCGCCGCGAAAATGCCGGCCGCCCGCCGCGCCCTCATCGGGGAACGGATCCTCGCCCGCAGGATGGGTCTGGACTGGCGCCCCCTGGACAACCCCGCCAGGAGCCGCTCCTGACGCCCGGCAGGGCTGGTAGCCGCTTCTGTTAGACAAATGCGATGTGAGGCACACCATCCGTGAGGCATTCGCATGGCCCCAGGCGGTACCGTCGAGCCATCCCCAAGCGAGGTGTCGCAATGCTCGTGCTTCTTCTCGTCCTTGTCCTCGGCGTTCTTCTCTTCGGAGGGCTCAGCGTCTTCGTCGCGAAGGCGTTCTTCATTGGCCTCATCGCCGTCGTCCTCATCAGCCTGGTCAGCGGTGGCGTCCTGCGCCCGCTGACGCCGCTACTCCCGCGCCACACGCCCGCGTTCCAACTGCGGAAACCACCGAACTCCAGCGGTCTACCCGGCGACCACCTGACGGTTCACCCGGGACGGATTCGCACTAAACCGCACACGAGGTGACCTGCCATGACTTCCGCCCAATTTGCCGGCCTTGCAACACGCGACCGCCTGCCGCTGGCCAGTCCTCGGACTGAACCGGACCTCACGAGCGACCTCCTGGCTGCCTACCGCCAACACCTGCAGGCAGAACTTGCTTCGCTCGACCAGACAGTGCCCATCGCCCGCTCCACGGGTGCGAGCCAGGTTCATCCTGCCCCAATCGGCAGCGGTACGAGGGCCCGCGAGCGTCGCTCCCAGGCTCTCAGGGATGTCCAGCGCCAGGCGCTTCCCCCAACGGCTCCCGGAGCGTCTTCACGACAGCCGCAGGGAACTCCGCCGTCGTCAGGCGGGCTCTTTCGCAGGTTCTCGCAGAGGACGGCGGCGGCGGTCGGGTCGCCCTTCGCCTTCATGGCCGCCGTCGCCATCGTCGCCGGTTGGGCACTGAGCGGGCCACTCTTTTCGTTCAAGGACACCTGGCAGCTGGTGATTAATACTGGCACGACGATCGTAACATTCCTGATGGTGTTTTTGATTCAAAATACGCAGAATCGCGACTCCCGCGCGATACAGCTCAAACTGGATGAGCTCGTCCACGCGGTCAGCGGTGCGCGCAACAAACTCGTGGACGTGGAAGACGAGGACGAGCGCTCGGTGAAACGACTCGAACAGGAGTTTCAGGCGATTCACGAGGCGCCGGCCGCGGCAGGGTAAGCCCACAGCGGCGCGCCACCCCTGGGGCCGCCCCTGGGGCGCGGCTGCGAACCGCTTCCGGCGCCAGGGGCAATACAACCTTGACTCTGGTGATTGTCGCGCCCACAGCGGCGTGCCCTCATCCCCCAACCCCTTCTCCCGACGTTGCGGGAGAAGGGGAGTACTGGTTCGCCCGAACGCTGGCGCGCCGTCGAGCTAACGTGGAGCGGCGCTAGGTCTCCTGGGAGGCCGTTAGTTCGGAGGGGTCAAGGGCGCCCGACTCCTCGCCGTCTTCGGGCGCGACGGCGAGACGAAAACTGAAGCATGCGCCCCCCTCCGGCAGCGCCTCCGCCACCATCGAACCCCCCTGCGCCACGACCAGCCGTTGACACACCGTGAGGCCCAGTCCAACCCCTCCGGCTGGCCCGCCCCTACTGCGGAAGAACGGCTCGAAGACCCGCTCAAACTGGCCCGGGTCTAAACGGCGTCCGGCGTTCACGACGCTCACCGTCACGGTCTTGTTGTCCGGCTCGACGCGTATCGAGATAGGTTCCTCCGCAGAGCCGTAGCGCTCGGCGTTGCTCAACAGGTTGAGCACCACCTGTTCGATCGCGTCCCGGTCGGCCATCACCGCGGGCGTGCCATGGGGCACCTCTAGCCGCACCTCCCGCCCGGGATGGCGATACTTGTGGTGAATCAGGACGTTCGCGACCAGCCGATGGATGAGCACCGGCTCCACCTGGAGCATCTGGCCCGATTCCGCTTTGGCGAGGTTCAGCAGCGTCCCCACGATCGCTTCGAGGCGACCGGCCCCCTGGCTGATCTCCGCCACGGCCGCCGCTCCTTCATCATCCAGGTCCGTCTGACTGTGCGCAGCAAGCCGCCGGGCGTTCCCGGCGATCACCGCGATCGGACCGCGGAGTTCATGCGAAACGAAGCCAACGAACTCGTCCTTCGCTTCGGCCGCCTGGCGCAGCGCCTCGGTCTCTGCCCGGCGGCGCGTCGTATACGTAAGCGCCCCAACGATAATGACGGTGAGCACGGCGACCCCGATCGAGGCCACCGCGAGAATCCGGTTCAGGCTCTCTGTCCGCCGCTCCCGGTCGCCGACGGCCACGTCCGCGCTGGAACGCATCACCGCGATCCTGGCGCGGACGTCATCCATCAGCCGCTTGCCGTTGGACAGCGCCGCCTGCAGGAGCTCTTGCGGCGCGGTCCGAAGGGCGAGCGTCTGAGCAAGCTGGTCGACTCTCTGGCGCACGACCGGCTGCAGGCTCTCGAATTGCGCTTCCTGCTCGGGATTCCCTTTCACATCCGCACGGAGGTTGGAAAGCTGGCTGTCAAGGCGCGCCAGGCCGCTTTGATACGGTTCGAGAAATCGATCGTCGCCAGAGATGATGTAGCCTCGCTGGCCAGTCTCGGCGTCCACCAGTGCCAGCAGCGCTCCATCCAGCGCCTGCAACGTCTTCCGCCCGTCGTTGCGCGCGTTAACGTTGTTGCGGTAGTCCAGACTTGCCCAGAGTGTGAGGGCCACCAGCCCGAGATCGGCGAGGCAAAGCGCCAAAGTCGCGGCGCCCAGCCGATCCAGCCACCCCATGCGCCGCAACCATGTGATCATAGAGAAAGCGCAGCATACGCCGCGTCGCGAGGCCGGTCGCGTGGCGGGCCGGTAATTATCAGCGCGAGAGCGCCCGCATCTCCGCGACCACCGCCAGGCACTCATCGTCGGTGTTGTAAAAGTGGGGCCCGATGCGGATGCCCGCGCCCGGCCGATGGTCCACGACGAACCCTCGGCGGACGAGCTCCAGCTTCACCTCGGCTGCGTTAGGCAGGTCCACGGTCACGTGGTTGCCCCGCTCGGCGAAGCGCTCGGGCGTGTTCACCGTGAAGCCCGCCGCTTTCGCCGCATCCATGATCAATGTCGTCTGGCGCATCGCCTTCGCCCGGATCGTCTCGACCCCCACCTCCCGCACGATGCGGTAGCCCTCACGCGCCTGGTAATACGCGGGGATGTTGGGCGTGCCCCCGATGAAGCGGGCGACGCCTTCGGCATAGGCGATCGGTGGCGGCTCGAAGCCGAAGGGCCGCTCGTGCGAAAACCAGCCGGCGAATCGCGGCTGCAGGCGCTCGACGATCGCCGGGTGGACGTAGAGATAGCCGGCCCCCGGCCCGCCGCAGAGCCACTTTACCGAGCCGCCGACAAGGAAGTCGACATCGAGTTCGCGGACGTCGAACGGCACGGCGCCGAGCGACTGGTAGACATCGAGCACGACGAGGGCGCCATGGCGGTGCGCCTTCTCCACGATCGGGCGCACATCGACCAGCTCCGCCGTGCGGAAGAGGACGTGGGAGACGACCACCAGGGCCGTGTGGTCATCGATCGCGGCGAGCACGTCCTCCACCGGGAAGGCGAGCGGGTCGTCGCCAACGCGCACAACCTCGGCCCCCGCGCGCCGCTCGCCGTCGAGCAGGTATTCGACCGTCGGGAACTCGCCCGCGCTGTGCACGATGCGGTTGCGGGCCGGGGTGTAGTCGAGGCAGCTCAAGACGGCGGCGAGGGCGTTCGTGGCGTTCTGGGCCATCGTCATGCTGCCACGGGGCGCGTGGATGATGTCCTCGAGGATCGCGGCGACGTTCGCCACCTCGGGCAGCCAGGTGTCCCAGGCGACCACGCCCTCGGTCGCCCAGAGGTCCGTGTACTCCGCCAGCGCTGCGGGCACGGAGGCGGGCATCGCGCCCAGCGAGTTGTTGATCAGGTAGGTCTTGCGGGCGAGGATGGGGAACTGCGGCCGCCAGGCGAGGAGCGCGTCGTCCATGCGGAGAGCATGAACGATGGCGGCGGCAACGGGAAGGGAAGGTTCTGACGGCTGACTATCCGTCGAGAATCCCTACCCGCTTGCTGACGCGCGCGGTTCTCATGCAGCGATGCGAAACTGTGGCCGCTACTTTGCCTTCGGCAGCGCCACCATCACTTCGCCGTTCTCGAGCTTGCAGGGGAAGGTCTGCATGTCCTCCGCCTTCACGCTGAACCTGGGCGCTCGGGGCGGCGCCGGGATCTTCGAAAGCACTCCGAAGAGCTTCGACTGCGCCCCACCGAGGAACGGATGCTGCTGGTTGAACTGGCTGTCGAACGGCTGGCGGACGACCTTGCCCGTGGCCACTTCGAAGCGGGCGCCGTGGAAGGGGCACATCACGCAGTCGTCGCGCACCGGTTCGGCCTTGATGGGCGAGCCCGGGAAGCCGCCGATTGGCAGCCGCGCGTGGGAACAGAGCCCGCTCAAGGCGTGCACTTCGTTGCCCTGGCGGACGAAGAGGATGCGCCGGCTCTTGACGCGCACTTCCTTGGGCGTGCCGTCCGGGAGTTCGCGAAGCGAGGCGGCGCGGACCCAGCGCGTGAGCTTCGCCGCGGGGATGATCTTCTTGGCGCTGACGGGGAAAGGCGGGTCGAGGCCGAGGAGGGGCATGGTCACGACCTGCATGACCGCGGCTGAGACGAGGCCGACGACGAGGAGGATGACTCCTGGGAGGACGTTCCCGGAAGCGGTGTCGGCGTTACCGGGGAAGAAGATGAGGATGATCCCGCCCGCAATCATGCCGATGGAGGCGAGGCCCCACGTGCCCAAAATCTGGATGCCGATGAACGCAAGGAACGGTGACACAAGCCTTCTCCTCCGGGCCGATACTACCCCGTCTGTGACAAAAAGTGCAAAACAGGGAGGGATGATCGCCGGGGCGGATTCACACAAAGGCGCGAAGAACGCGAAGGTGCTCTCTTACAAGGGTGACGGCTGGCGCATTCCCCACCAGTCGACGGGAGGTCAGGCGCCCGAGTGGCTCTCGGTGAGCCCCTCGAGCAGCACCCGCACCCGCTCCGGCGCCGCGAGGTGGATGCGGATCTCCGATTCAATCGTCTTGCGTTCCGCCGATTGGTGCCACCGTCGCCAGTCCATTAATCCGAACCAGTTGCTGATCACGATGATGATGCGGGCGTCCTCGCTGTCGCGGAGCGTCTCGCCGCTGATGTAGCCCTGTTCTTCGAGGCAGCGGACGCGCAGCCGCTTCAACAGATCGAGCACGCGCCGCTCCTGGCCGGGAAGGACGCGCCGTTCGATGAAGACTTTCACGGCCATAGCGTCAGTCCATTACCAGCGGGCGGTAGCCCCGGCGGTAGTAGATGAGGGGCTTGCGCGAACGGTCAGCGGAAGCGCCAACGACGCTCCCCACCATGATCGTGTGGTCGCCGCCGGGGATGGCCTGCTCGAGTTCGCAATCCAGGTGGGCGATCGAGCCATCGATGATCGGGCTGCCGGTCCGCATCTCGATCGTGCCGAAATCCTCGAAATGCTTCACCGGTTCGCGGCCGGATTTCGAGAACCAGTTGGCGATCCCGTCCTGACCTTCGGCGAGGATGCTCACGGCGAAGTGCTTCGTCGCTTCGATCATCCGCGGCAGCCGGTTCGAATCTGCGAGGCAAACGAGGATCAGGAGCGGGTCGAGCGAGAGCGACGAGAAGCTCGAGACCGTGATGCCGTAGACGAGTTCGCCCTGGCGGGTGGTGACGATCGTGACGCCGGCGGCCCAGGAGCCCAGCGCAGCCTTGAAGTCTTCCTCGTGGACGCGCGGCAGCATTGTCGTGACTCCTCCTAGAGACCCTGCAGCGTGGGGGCCATGTCCCAAAGCGGGTGGACGGAAACCTCGGCCATGTACCGTGCCATCGGCAGGCCGGCAATCAGCTGATCCATCTCGCGCGGGTCCGTGGCGTCGTAGATGGCGAGCACGCCGACGCCGGTTTCGCGGTAGATGGCGCGGATCTTGCCCTGGTCAAACTGGGATTTAACGGCGCGAAGCTGGTCGGCGACGACGTTTTGCCACGCCTCCGCTGCCATATCGGTGGGCTGGCGCGACACGAGCCGGACGGAAAAGAGCACGGGGCAACTCCTCGGGCTGGTTGGGCGAGTATACGCAGAGGTGCGCGAGAGACGCGAACCGCCGGAGTGTTCG
>JAYUAG010000513.1:0-16090 GCA_043741475.1 Thermoflexaceae bacterium
CGCTGGTCCGCGCGGTCGTGCTGCCGAAGGAGGAACGTGACGTTTGCCGCGACAAGCTCTGATTCCCAACCCATGTGACGTTGCTCCAGCGTGCCGTCCTCGCGCAGCTCATAAGCGACAGCATTCTCGATCGCCTCAAACTCCTCTGGGGTGTACGTCTTTGGGCGGCGGGCACGCGGCGGGCGGGTAGCGGTTGCGACCATAGTTCCCATCCTACTCTGTGGGCTTGAGGAGTTCACTCACCACCCCTACGATAGCGCGGCGCTGGAGCAGCGCGGGAGGCGACCCCGAGCCGTGGAAGTAACCGGAGAACAGCACTTCAAGGCGCCCCGTAGCCTCGTCTACGAACTGATGCTCGATCCGAAGGCGATCCAGCAGGCTATCCCCGGCTGCGAGGTATTCACTGACAAAGGCGACGAGTCGTACGACATGACGGTTAAGGTCGGGATGGCGGCGATCAAGGGGACGTACTCCGGGAACGTGAAGGTCCGCGACGCGAAGGCGGACGAGTCGTATCGTCTCGTCGTCGGCGGCAGCGGCAAACCCGGCAGCGTCCAGGGCGACGCGACCATGACCCTGATCGACCACATGGGCGGGACGCTCGTCAAGTATCACGGCGAAATCAAGGCCCAGGGCGCCATCGCGCGGCTTGGCAGTCGCCTCCTCGGGGGCGCTGCCAAGCTCATGATCGGCCAATTCATGAAGGGGATGGAGAAGCAGGTGCAGGACCGCGTAGCCTGATCCCGGTAAACCATCGCCACCATCAGCTCAGGAGGAACTCGATGTCCGACCCCGTGCCCGTTTCCATGACGATCAACGGCAAGACGCGCAAGGCGTCTGTCGAACCGCGGCTCCTGCTTGTGCACTACCTGCGCGAGAACCTCGGCCTCACCGGCACGCACGTGGGCTGCGACACCAGCCAGTGCGGCGCCTGCACGATCCTGATCGACGGGCGCAGCGCCAAGTCCTGCACGCTCTTCGCCGTCCAGGCCGACGGTACGGCGATTACGACGATCGAGGGAGTCGCCCAGGACGGCCAGCTCCACGCCGTCCAGGAAGGCTTCTGGGAAGAACACGGCCTCCAGTGCGGCTACTGCACGCCGGGGATGATCATGTCCTCCATCGCCCTCTTGCAGGACAACCCGCACCCCACGGAAGCGGAGATCCGCAAGGGCATCGACGGCAACTTCTGCCGCTGCACCGGCTACCAACACATCGTCAAAGCCATCCAGTACGCCGCGGAAAAGGGGTAGTTCACCATGGCCGCTCCAGTGCTTCCGAAGCTCGTCGGCGAGCGCATCAAGCGCCGCGAAGACCCCCGGCTCATCCAGGGCCGCGCCAGCTACGTCGATGACCTGAAGGTCAACGGCATGCTCCACATGGCCTTCCGGCGGAGCGACATCGCCCATGGCCGCATCGTCAGCATCGACACGTCCGCCGCCGAGGCGATGGACGGGGTCGAACTCGTGATCACGGGCGCGCAGCTCGCTGAGTTCCTGGCGCCCATGCCGATCGGCACGCCCTTCCCGTCACCAGCGCACTACGCCGTCGCCACCGACACCGTGCGCTACATGGGCGAACCGGTCGCGATCGTGGTCGCCGCTGACCGCTACCTCGCGCGCGACGCGGCGGATGCGATCGTGATCGCCTACGACCCCCTCCCCGCGGCCATCGACCTCGAACAGTCGATGACGGGCTCTCCCGTCGTCATCCACCCGGACTTCCCCAACAACCTTGCGGTGCCCTTCGTGCCCGGTGGCACGGGTGTCGATGCGGCCGCGGGGACCGTCGACAACTCGGCGATCGATGCCGCCTTCGCGGCGGCCGAAGTCGTGATTTCGCAGCGCATGATCAACCACCGGCTGGCGCCAAACGCCATCGAGCCGCGGGGCGTGCTCGCGCACTTCGAGCCCGGCAAAGAGCAGATGACGATCTGGAGCAGCACCCAGAACCCCCACATCCTCAAGACGTTCATCGCCGCGATGACGGGCCTGGGTGAACACCAGGTGCGCGCGATCGCGCCCGAAGTGGGCGGCGGCTTCGGCTGCAAGATCAACATCTATGGCGAGGAGTACGCAGCCGCGGCGCTCTCGAAGCGGCTGGGCGTGCCCCTGAAGTGGATCGAGGACCGCTCCGAAGCCTTCCAGGCGACCATCCACGGGCGCGACATCCTCTGTTACATCGACATCGCCGCGCGCCGGGACGGTCGCGTCCTCGGCCTGAAGCTGCGGCTGATCGCCGATATCGGCGCCTACAACATGCTCCTCACGGCGGCCATCCCGACGCTCACCATGCTCATGCTGAACGGCACCTACGACATCCCCGCCGTGCGCGCGGAGCTCACGGAAGTGTTCACGAACAAGATGCCCACCGACGCCTACCGCGGCGCCGGCCGCCCGGAGGCCACCTACTTCCTCGAACGGGGCATGGACATGCTCGCCCGCGAGTTGGACATGGACCCGGCGGAACTGCGGCGGCGCAACTTCATCCAGCCGGCCCAGTTCCCCTACATCACCCAGATGGGCGCCATTTACGATTCTGGCGACTACCAGAAGGCGCTCGCCCTCGCGTTGAGGAACGCCGACTGGGAGAACATGAAGCTCCAGCGCGACGCGGCGCGGGCCGAGGGCCGGCTGGTCGGCATTGGCCTCGCGTTCTATGTCGAGGTCTGCGGCCTTGGGCCGTCCTCGTCGCTCCCTACCGGCGGCTGGGAACACGCGGGCGTGACGATCGAACGCAGCGGCAAGATCACTGCCACCACCGGCGCTTCGCCCCATGGCCAGGGGAACGAGACTACCTTCGCCCAGATGCTGGGCGACCAGTTCGGCGTCCCGATAGAGGACATCACCATCCTCCACGGCGACACGGGCGTGGTGAAGCAGGGCATCGGCACGTTCGGTAGCCGCTCGCAGGCCGTGGGCGGGGCCGCGCTCCACATGGCCGGCGCCAAGGTCAAGAGCAAGATGGCGAAGTTCGCCGCTGCGCTGCTCGACGCGAACGAAGACGACCTCGTCTTCGAGAACGGCCGCATCTACGTGAAGGGCTCGCCGGACACGGGCAAGGCTTTCGCCGAGGTTTCGGGCTACGCCTACGTGCCCGTCCCGCTCCCGGCCGGCCTCGAGCCGGGGCTCAGCGACGAGGCGTTCTTCGAGCCTTCGAACAACACCTACCCCTTCGGCTGCCACATCGCCATGCTCGAAGTGGACCGCGAGACCGGGGAACCGAAGCTGCTCCGGCTGGTCGCGATCGACGACGCGGGCAACCTCATCAATCCGATGATCGTCGAGGGCCAGATCCACGGCGGACTAGCCCAGGGCATCGGCCAGGCGATGATCGAGGAGGTCGTCTACGACTCCGACGGCCAGCTGATTACGGGCTCGTTCATGGACTACGCCATCCCCCGCGCAACGGACTTCCCCTGGTTCGAGCTGGACAACACGGTGACACCCACGCCGGTCAACCCGCTCGGCGCCAAGGGCGTGGGCGAAGCGGGCACGCTCGGCTCAACACCCTGCATCGTGAACGCGGCGGTCGATGCGCTCAGCGGCTTCGGCGTCACGCACATCGACATGATGCTTCGCCCCGAGAAACTGTGGGCGATCATCAATGGTTAACGCCCGCACGCACCAGGAGTCGCGGCGCGATGTACGTCCAGGGCCGGTCGACGGCTTCGGCAACAAGACCGGCGCGGACCGGATTCTCGTAAACGTAGGCGAGCGTCTTGGCGAAGTCCGCAGGTCCGCGAACGCTTCGATCCCACATGCCGGGCTGCCAGAGGGGGCCGGCATGCCCTGCAGCCCAGCTGCGCCGCGTCGTCCAGGACTTGAAGGAGCGCACAAATCCAAGCACATCCATACCCGCGGCTTGGAGCAACAGGTGCAGGTGGTCAGGCATCAGGCACGCAGTGACCAACTCGATGCGACGTCCGTCCACCTGCTCGATCACGACCTGCCACACCGCGTCTCTAACCGACGGAACGAATTGCGATACGTCGGGATGGGCATGGATTGTAATGTGGAAGACAGTGTCGCGGTTTCCGTAGGCGTGGCGAGGCAGTCGCGTGCGCTTCGGGTAGGGAGTCTCGCCAGTCACCTGCCGAGAATAAGCCATCCCAAGGAGTCGCGGCCCTCCGTGGCCGCCGGAGTCAGCTCGGCGCCCGATGTCGGGCCGCTACGATGCATCGCTAGCAATGATTGGGATTCTTCGGACCCCCGCGGCCACGGAGGGCCGCGACTCCTTGGTCGGCTCAAGAGCGACTCCTGGGCACGTGCGCAATGACCACCACCCTCCCCATGCTCCCCAAGATGGTCGGGACGCGCGTCAAGCGGCGCGAGGACCCGCGCCTGATCCAGGGCCAGGCAACCTACGTCGATGACCTCAAGCTGCCGGGGATGCTCCACCTTGCCTTCCGGCGGAGCGATCTCCCGCACGCCCGCATCGTCTCGATCGATAAATCGGCGGCCGAGGCGATGGAGGGCGTGGAGCGCGTCCTCACGGGCGCAGAGCTGGCGCAGATCATCGGCCCGCAGCCCGTGATGACGCCCTTTCCGGCGCCGGAGCACTTCTCCATGGCGACCGACACTGTGCGCTTCGTCGGCGAGCCCGTGGCCGTGGTGGTCGCGAGCGACCGCTACATCGCACGCGATGCCGCGGACGCGCTGCGAATCGAGTACGAGCCGCTGCCTGTGGCCGTGGACGCAGAGGCGGCGATGCTCCCCGGCGCTCCCCAACTCCACGAGGGGTTCGCGAACAACATCGCCGTCTTCGTGCCCGCGGGTACCGGCGTCGACCAGATGGCGGGGACCGTGGACAACGGCCCGATCGAGGCGGCCTTCGCCGCCGCCGATGTGGTGATCCGGCAGCGGATGATCAACCACCGCCTGGCGCCGACGGCGATCGAGCCGCGCGGCGTGCTCGCGCATTGGGAACGAGGCAAGGAGACGCTCACCGTGTGGGCGGGCACGCAGGGGCCTCATCTCTACCGGACGTTCATCTGCGGGATGCTCGGGTTGGGCGAGGACCAGGTGCGCGTGATTGCGCCGGAGGTCGGCGGCGGCTTCGGTGCGAAGCTGATCTACGGCGAGGACTACGCCGCCTGCGCGATCTCACGGCTGCTTGGGGCGCCCGTGAAATGGATCGAGGACCGCTCAGAAGCGTTCCTCACCACAAGCCACGGGCGTGGCATCCTCGGCGAGATCGAACTCGCGGCGAAGCGTGACGGCACGATCCTCGGGCTGCGCGCGAAGCTCACGGCCGACATCGGCGCCTATGAGACGCTCTTCACGGCGATGATCCCGACGCTGACCAACGGCATGCTGAGCGGCGTCTACGCCATCCCCGCCATCCGCGCGGACCTGACCGAGGTCTTCACGAACAAGACTCCGACCGACGCCTACCGCGGCGCCGGGCGGCCGGAGGGCATCTACTTCGTCGAGCGCGCGGTAGACATGCTCGCGGCCGAGCTGGGGATGGACCCGGGTGATTTGCGCCGCAAGAACTTCATCCAGCCGGAGCAGTTCCCCTTCGCCACCCAGTCGGGCAACGTCTACGACTCGGGCGAATACGACCGGCTGCTGGACCTTGCCCTGAAGAACGCGGGCTGGGAGGCGCTCAAAGCTGAGCGTGACGCCGCTCGCGCCGAGGGCCGTGTCGTCGGCCTGGGGATGGCGTACTACGTCGAGATCTGCGGTATCGGCGGCTGGGAACACGGCAGCGTGACCGTCCAGAAGGACGGCCGCATCACCGCCACCACGGGCACGTCCGCTCACGGCCAGGGCCACGAGACAACCTTCTCGCAGCTGCTCTCGGGGCAGCTGGGCGTGCCGATGGAGAACATCACCATCGTCCACGGCGATACGGCGATGGTGCGCGCCGGAACGGGCACCTTCGGCAGCCGCTCGCAGGTGACGGGCGGCACGGCGCTGATGAACGCGGGCGAGAAGGCGCGGGCGAAGATGGCGCGCTTCGCCGCCCACCTGATGGACGCGAACCCGGAGGACCTGGAGTTCGCCGACGGCCAGATCCGGGTCAAGGGCTCGCCGGACGCGGCGAAGACCTTCGCCGAAGTCGCCGCCTTCGCCTACGCCGGCTACCAGGCGGCGATGGTGGGCCAGAGCTGGCCCGCGGACATGGAGGCAGGCGTCTCCGAAGAGGCTTTCTGGGAGGGCCAGGGCGGCACCTTCCCCTTCGGTTGCCACATCGCCCTCGTCGAAATCGACCGCGACACGGGTGAATTGCAGCTCCGGAAGATGGTCGCGGTCGACGATGCGGGGACGATCGTGAACCCGCTCATCGTCGAGGGTCAGATCCATGGCGGCCTCGCCCAGGGCATCGGCCAGGCGATGATCGAAGAGGTCGTGTACGACGCCGACGGCCAGCCGGTCACCGGCTCGTTCATGGACTACGCGATCCCGCGGGCGAGCGACTTCCCCTGGTTCGAACTCGATGGCACGGTCACCATCTCGCCGCACACACCGCTGGGCACGAAGGGCGTCGGCGAAGCGGGGACCATCGGTTCGACCCCCTGCATCGTCAACGCCGCGGTCGACGCGCTGCGGCCCTTCGGCGTGAAGCACGTCGACATGATGTTGCGCCCGGAGAAACTCTGGAGGCTCATGAATGGGCTCTAGCCCTCACCCCCCGACCCCCTCTCCCGACTGCGCGGGCGAGGGGGAGCACTGCTTGCGCCCGACGGCCACACAATCGGACCGAACCACCCAAACCCACCACGGAGGCCAGCCATGATTTCGACCGAGTTCGAGTACAAGCGCGCCACGTCGATCGACGACGCCATCGCTCTCATCCAGGCTACGGGGGGCGAAGGCAAATTCCTCGCGGGTGGCCACAGCCTCGTGCCGCTGATGAAGCTGCGGCTCTCGGAGCCCGGTGTGCTCATCGATATCGCCCGCATCCCCGGCCTTTCCGGGATTAAGGAAACGGGCGGCAAAATCGAGATCGGCGCCACCACGACGCACGACTCGGTGGCCACCAGTGACCTGCTGCGGCGGCTCGCCCCGATCGTGGCCGAGTGCGCGGGGGAGATCGGCGACCCACAGGTACGCAACCGCGGTACCCTCGGCGGCAGCCTCGCTCACAGCGACCCGGCGGCGGACATGCCAGCCGTCATGGTCGCGCTCGACGCCGAGATCCACATCAAGGGCGCGGGCGGCTGGCGGGCGGTGAAGGCGGGCGACTTCTTCCAGGGGATGTTCACCGTGGACCTGGCCGAAGACGAGATCATCGCCGGCGTCCAGTTCGTACCCGTGCAGGCGGCGGCCTACGCCAAGCTCCACCAGAAGGCCTCGCATTACGCGATCGTCGGCGTGGCGGCGGCGCTCGATGTGGCCGGCGGCGTGGTGCAGTCGGCCCGTCTCGGGCTGACGGGCGCGTCCAGTCACGCTCAGCGCATGCCCGAGGTCGAGGCCGCGCTTGCGGGCCAGCCGTTGAACGCAGACACAATCGCGGCCGCCGCGGCGGTTGCCGGCGCGAACCTGGAGGACGTGAACAGCGACATCCACGCGTCCGAGGCGTACCGGCGGGCGATGGTGAAGGTGTTCACGCGCCGGGCGCTCTCGGCAGCGGCGGCGCGGGCTTAGTCGCCCGAATCTTCAGCCTGGATGTAAACCTCGCCACCGTTTGCGGTGGCGAGATCGCGATCCTGGATCCCGATAGCCCTCCCAGCGACCGCGCCGTATGCAACATAGCCAGCCTTGCGCAAAGTATCCGCCCGTCGCGCCGCCCTTGTGACGTCACCACGGCGCACTGTCCAGGAGACTTCAACAACAACGAGCGCGTCATGGGCGGCGTCCCCGGCGCCTTCGCGACCGCGGACGATGATGTCAGCGAAGCCGACGGCATTGAATTCCGCGCTGGTGATGAGTCCTTGCTCCTCGGCTGCCTCCAGCATCTCCAACTGGTGAGCAGCGACGACGCGGATCCGTCGCAGTCGTTTCATCGGAAGAAATCGTTCGGGCGAACGATGATATTTGAATTCCAAAAGCTGGTCCTTCAACCCGGCGACTTCCAGATCCCAGCGCTGAGACGCCACCTCGATCGCAGCCAGCAATTCGCCAGTAGCCGCCGCAGTTGATTCCGCCATGAACCCAAGTGTAGCAGCACCGTTCAGCCCAACGCCGGGAGTTCCTGCACCAGCGTCTCCAGCGGCGCGAACAGGTCGCCCGAGAGCGAGACGCGGTCCAGCACCGCGGTCGCGTCGAAGGCGAGGTCTGAGGCGTTCTTCGAGGCGACGGCCGCCTCTACCTCATCCCAGGCGACGGGCGTCGAGACGAACGGCCGCTCGCGTGCGCGCAGCGAGTAGACGCCGATCGTCGTCTTGTGTTCGTCGTTCTGGCTCCAATCGACGAAGACCTTGCCCGTGCGCAGGTTCTTGGTCATCACCGAGACGACGCGCTTCGGGTGTTCCCGTTCCAGCAGCCGCGCGACCGCGTTCGAGAAGCCCTTCGTCTGCTCGTAGGTCGCGGGGCTGTTCAGGGGCACGTAGACCTGCATCCCCTTCGAACCGGATGTCTTCACCACCGACTGCAGCCCGAGCGATACGAACAGGTCGCGCAGCATGAGGGCCACGCCGGCGCACTCGAGGATGGCGGCAGGTGGGCCGGGGTCCAGGTCGAAGACGACGGACGTCGGCGAGGGCGGGTCGGCCGCGAGCGAGAGCGACGGGTGGAGCTCAAGCGCCGCGAGGTTCGCCAGCCAGACCATCGTCGGCAGGTCGTCAACGAGGACGTAGTTGATGTTGCGCTGCGTGTGGCCGCTCCAGATGGCGGCGGTCTGCACCCAGTCGGGGCGGTGGCCGGGGGTGTCCTTCTCATAGAAGAAGGCGGCGTCCGAGCCGTTGGGGTAGCGCTTGAGCGTCGTGGCGCGGCCCGCGTAGTGGGGCACGGCGAAGGGCGCGATGCGCGTGTAGTAGTCGATCACCTGGGCCTTTGTAAAACCGGAAGGGTACAGCACCTTCTCCAGGTTCGAGAGCACAAGCTGCCGCCCATCGACCTGGACCGTGACCTTCGTGCCATCGGCCGGCCGCGGGGAGGCCCGGCGGGCGGCGCTGAGCCGTGGACTCGGCCGCGAAACGACCTCGGTCGCGAGGGGGGCGCCGCCCGGTGCGGTCTCGAGGACGACGTCGCGCGCGTCCTTATCTGGGCGGAGGCCCTTGAACGAGGGGTGGCGCATCGTCCCCGCCTCGGTCCATTCGCGGAACTCGAGTTCGGCCACGAGTTCGGGCTCGACGAAGATCGTCAACGGCTCAGCAACGCCCACATCGAAGGGCGCATCGTCCCGCCGCAGTTCCTGTAGCCGGGGGATGAGGGTGCGAAGGAGGGCATCGGAGAAGCCCGTGCCGACGCGCCCGGCGAGGTGAAAGCGCTGGGGTACACCCGCGGCTTCGGCCTCCGCTCGCGTGCGGTCGAAGTAGCCGACGAGGAGCGCGCCAAGGGTGCGTTCGCGGTTGCCGACACCCGGCGTCCAGCCGCCGATGACGAATTCCTGGCCGAGGTTGTGTTTGATTTTCAGCCACGATGGCCCACGCGAACCGGGCTGGTACGTGCTATCAAGCCGCTTCGCGATGACGCCTTCGAAGTGACGCTCGCGCATCGCCGCGAAGAGCGCCGTGCCTGCGCCAGGGCCGGTGTGCGCGGCGGGCGTGTCCCAGTTAGCGCCTTTCAGGGCCAGCCCCTCGAGGAGTTCCCGCCGCTCGCGGTATGGCAATCCCATGAGCGAGCGTCCTTCGAGATAGAGGAGGTCGAAGATCATGTAGGCGATGGGGATGTCCTGCATGCGGCGGCGGACGTCGGCCTCGCGGGTGAGCCCGAGCCGCCCCTGGAGGCGCTCGAAACTTGGGTCGCCCGACTCCGCGAAGGCGACGATTTCGCCATCGAGGACGGCGGCCCGCCCGGCAAGCGCGTCGCCCAACGGCGCAAGTTCTGGGAACTGCCGGGTCGAATCGAGCAGGTTCCGAGTCTGCAGGCGGACTTGTCCGCCTTCGATGAAGGCGATCGCGCGCACGCCGTCCCACTTCACCTCAAACGACCAGTTGGTCTCGTCGCGCGGGAGTTCAGGAGAGGCCTTCGCCAGCATCGGCTCGATTGAGCCCGGCATCGGTTCGTGCGCGACGGTCGATGGCTTTGCCATCGCTCGATCTTCGCCGCTCGCCGCGCTGAGGGGAACCGGCCTCAGGGCCGCGTCGAGACCACCGTCACCGTGAGCGTGTTAGCAGGCCCGGTGACCGTGAGCCTGGCGCTGTAGGTGCCAGACCCGGCCGGCGGGTCGGCGACGACGTGAATATCGACACTCTTGTTAAGCGGGATAGAGCCCAACACCGGTGCGATCGTTAGCCACGGCACGTCGGACGTCACCGTGAAGCCCGCCGGGCCGCAAGCGGAGAAGTTGTACACCGGGAAGAATGTGTCCACCCCTGGGGTCGCCGGCAGTCGCTCGACCTGAGCCGCGATGGTGACCACGCAGGTGGTCGGGGTCGGCGTTGGCGGGGCGGCCGTTGGGGTCGGAGTCGGGGGCGCGGGTGTCGACGTGGGTGGAGCAGGCGTCCGGGTGGCGGTAGAGGTGGCGGATTGGGTGGCTCCAGCGGTCGGGGAAGCTGGCGGCGTGGCGGTCTGCGTCGCCGAAGAACCTGCCCCTGGGGACGATGAGGCCGTGGCGGCAGGCGTCCGCGTCGGCGTTGGGCTGAGTCGGCGCGGTGTAGCCGTTACGAGGACGACGGTTTGGGGGTCCGGACTCGTGAAGAACGGCGCCCCCGCTGCGGGCAGGTCGCTCTTGCGGGTGAGGGCGATCGGGCTCGTGGGTACGAGGAGTGACGCCCCGAGGGCAACGGCAACGAGAAACAGCCCGGCCGCCACGGGCACGAGCCAGCGCGAAGGACGGGCCGGGTATGGCTCCTCCGCCGGTGTGGGCCGCCGGACAGGGAGCGGCCGCGCGCCCGGCCAGCCATCCGCGACCGCGGCCAGGGCGATGGCCCGAAGGCCGCCCGGCGCTTCGACCAACGGGACGGCCGTGAACGCCTGGAGCGCGCTAGACCCCGGCCCGGGCGGCAGCTCGGTCTCGGCGCTAAGCAGAAGGCGGCGCACAAGCAGCCGCGCGCTCCCGCGCGACACGCCGAGGACCGTGGCCAGTTCGTCCGCGGTGAGGCCCTGTCGGAGATGAAGGTCGAGCAGGGCGGCGCGCTTCGCCCCCAATGCAGCGACCGCGGCGCTCGTTCCGATGGGCGGCTCGTCGTCCTCGTCAGTGACGGCGAAGTAGCCCTCCCGTTCGAGGATGTACCACGTCGCCCGGAACGTGGAGGCGCGGAAGTTCGCCGGGGTCACGGCGCCGAGTGTTTCTGCGAGGTGGGTGAGGCTGGCAGCCGTCAGGCGAGCGGCCGCGGCTGAGTCCGGCTCGACGCCCGAGACGAAGTCGAAGACCGCCGGGAAGGCGGCCGCGGCCAGGCTGTCGAACGCCTCCCGGTCGCCCTCGTGGGCAGCTTCGAGGAGCGCGTGAGTCGCGGTGGGGTCCACCGGCTTGAGTATAGGGGGAGGGGTCGCCGAGGGGACGGTTCGTAAAGGTAGCGGTGCGCGCCGGCAGCAACAGCCCGGGCCTGTTCACGCGAAGACGTGAAGAACACAAAGACTCTGTTTGGGAAGCACTCTTCGTGATCTTTGCGTCTTTGTGTGAGTCCAGCGTCAGGCGCGCCGCCTTCGATCGGGACGAGCATGCCGGAAGAACAGCAGGATGAGGAGCGCCCCAAAGACGAAGCCGCCGATGTGGGCGAAGAAGGCGACGCCCGAATCGGCAGCGCCCACCGTGCCGAGCGTACCCAGTCCGGACAGCAGGTTCTGGAGGAACCAGACGCCGATCATGATGACGGCCGGGATGGGGATCGGGATGAGGATGATGGTGATCGGGATGAGGGTGGTGACCCGTGCCTTCGGGTAGTAGACGAGATAGGCGCCGAGGACACCTGCGACCGCGCCGCTCGCGCCCACGGTCGGCGTGAGACTGTCCACGTTGATGAACGACTGGGTCATCGAGGCGACGAAGCCGCAGAGCAGGTAGAACAGCAGGAAGCCGAAGTGGCCGAGCCGATCCTCGACGTTATCGCCGAACACCCAGAGGAAGATCATGTTCCCGGCGATGTGCAGCCAGCCGGCGTGAATGAATACGGAGGTGAGGACAGTAAGAATCACCTCAAGCCGGCCTTGCGAGGGCGTGCGCGAGCGGTTGCGGACGGAGTCGAGCCACTCCTTCGTCTGAAATCCCCAGCGGCAGTAGAAACGGTCGGTCTCTGTGGGGCGGGCGGCGAAGCCGTAGCAGACGCCCTGAGACTGCGCCTGAAACTCGCGGTTCGCCTGCGCGCGCGTCGCCGGCAACGCCGTTGAGAGCGTGAGCATAAGCAGGAAGACGACGACGTTGCTGAGGATGAGCGCCCGTGTCATCCACGGGGTGGTGCGCGAACGGGGGCTATCGCCGATCGGGATCATGGCCGGACGCTCGCGAGGCCGTCGAGGTGGGAAGCGTCGTTCAGGAGCGTCAGATAGAGCCGTCCGTGCGGGCCGACAGTGACGCAGGAGAGGGCGCAGTTCGCGACTTCGAGGCGGAGGGCGTGGGTTGGCGCAGCGGCCAGCACTTCGGCGAGCATGCAGGCGATCGCGGTCCCGTGGCTCACGATCAGCACCTCCTCGTGGTGGTGGCGGGCAGCGATCCGGCGGAGCGTCGCGGCCGTGCGACAGCGGACCGCGGCGAGGGTTTCGCCGCCCGGTGGTTGCCAGGCCGGGTCTTCGTCGCGGAGCAAGCGGTGCTGCTCAGGGTGCTGCCGGCGGATCTCCGGTTCGCGGCGCATCTCCCATTCGCCGTAGTGGAACTCGCGCAGCGAAGCATCGGCGCACGGCGTGAGGTTGCGGCCGGCGAGCGCCAGGGCGGTCGTTTCGAGCGCCCTTCCGAGGTCACTGGAATACACGGCAACAACGGGAGCGGCGCTGAGCCGCCGGCCGAGTGCCGTCGCCTGTTCGCGCCCCAGCGGCGTCAGCGGCGATTCGCTCTGGCCACAGAAGAGGCCCTGTGTGTTCGCCACACTCTGGCCGTGGCGGGCGATCCAGATGCGAGTCGGAAGCCGTGGCAAGAGTCCGCTCAGTCCTGGTCGAAATCGACGATGTGGCGCGCCGGTTCGAGCCCCTTCATGAGGATGAGGCGCCGGGGATGGATACAGAACAGCTGCCCGCGGCCGGTGAACATCGCCGCCATGCGGTTCTTCCCGGCGAGCTCGGCGAGGAAGGCCTCGTAGCGTGCGTCATCCTTCGCCACATGCTCGGCGCTCCCTTCGATGACGATGCGGTCGAATTTCGTCCAGTCGCTGGCGACGATTTCGCGGTTGTCGATGAGGAAGGACACCTCGGGCGTCGCGCCGATGTTGCGGCTGTGCTGGGGCGTTTCGGCGCTCCCGAAGAGGACGCGGCCGTCGCCGGCGAGGTGGAAGAGGACGAACGTGACATAGGGTGTGCCATCTTCCGCATGAGTGGTGGCGAGCGTGCCCCCTGGCTGGTCGCGCGCGAGCGTGGCGCAATGCGTCAGGATCTCCGGGGTGGTGGACTGCTCAGCCATCGCCCGGAGTCTAGCAGGACGCTCATTAGACCGCGCGCCAGCAAGGGCCCTCGGTGATCGCGCCACAGGCCAGGAGTCTCGTGGCCGGGCCCGTGCCCCTCCCTGTATCCTTCGCTGCGGGGGCGGGCCCTCCCGCCTGGCGGTCGGGCTAAGGATCCCGCGCGTGTGAAGACCCCAGGGCATGTACCCCTCTGCGTGGGCACGCAGACCACCGCCCCGTATACTGCGGTGACCGATACGAGGAGTGCCCCATGCCTACGCCCTACGCCTACTTCAAAGGCGAAATCATCCCGCTCGAACAGGCGAAGCTGGGCATCATGACCCACGCCCTGCACTACGGGACGGCCGTGTTTGAAGGCATCCGTGGCAACTGGAACGCGGACGATGGTTGCCATTACCTCTTCCGCGTGCGCGAACACTTCGAGCGGCTTGAACAGAGTTCCCGCATCATGATGCTGCAGATGCGCGACTCGGTGGAACGGTTGAGCGAGATCACGGTCGAACTCGTCGAACGCAGCGGCTTCACTGAAGACGTGTACCTTCGCCCGCTGGTCTACACGAGCAGCGAACAGCTCGGTGTGCGCCTCCACAACCTCGAGCACGACACCCTGATCTTCGTCACGCCCTTCCCCGCCTACCTGCCCGATTCCGCTCGCTGTCACACCAGCACCTGGCGGCGCGTCAATGACACGGGCATCCCGCCGCGCGCGAAGGTCGCGGGGATCTACGCGAATAGCGCCCTCGCGAAGACGGAGGCGCAGCTCAACGGCTTCGACGAGGCGATCATGCTCAACGAGGACGGTCACGTGAGCGAGGGCAGCGGCGAGAACATCTTCGTCGTGCGCAAAGGCAAGCTCTACACGCCGAGCCCCGCCGACAACATCCTCGAAGGCATCACCGCGGCCACCATCGTCGAGGTAGCGAAGGAGGAACTCGGGATCGAAGTGGTCGAGCGCCCCATCGACCGCAGTGAGCTCTACATCTGTGACGAGCTCTTCATGACGGGCACCGCCGCCCACCTCACGCCCGTCGTCGAAGTCGACCACCGTGCCGTCGGCGATGGGACGCCCGGGCCGATCACGAAGCAGCTGAGCGGGCTGTTCTACGACATCATCCGGGGAAAGAACGCGAAGTATCGAGATTGGTGCACGCAGGCTCGCGTCCGGGTGGCGCGGTAGGCGCCGCCACCTTCCGGCCGCCGCGGTCGCTGGGTGCGGCCCTCGGCCTCGCCGGCGTGGCGTGGTCGCTCGTCATGGCCGTGGTCGCGCTGACCGTGGCCGTGACCGGCCCGGCCGAGTTCAAGACCTTCCTCGCCTGGCTCGTCGTCGGCGTCCTGCTCGTCGTCGCCGGCACCCTGTTGAACTGGACCTACGGCGTCCTCTCGCTCGCGTACATCGTGGACAACAACAACATCACCGTGCGCTGGGGCTTCCGCAAGGTGGTCGTGCCGCTCGATACGATCTTGAGGATCGTGCCGGGACGAACGCTGGACGCCGTGCGTGTGCACGGGTTGAACTGGCCCGGCTGCCACATCGGACACGCCGATATCCCCCGCATCGGCTACGCGCTCTTCTACGCGACGCACCGCAAGCAGGAAGAACTGCTGGTGTTGCACACCACCGAGGAGGCCTACGCCTTCACCGTCATCGACCAGGCCGCGTTCGCCGAAAACGTCCAGTCGCGCATGACGGTGGCGACGCTGGAGCCGCACACCCAGCACGCGGAAGCGACCGGCATCGGCGCCATCCCGTTCTGGCGCGACCCGATCGCGATCGTCGCCTCGCTAGGGTCGATCGCGGCCTGCGCGTTGCTGGCGGGGTTCATCACCTATCGCTACCCGGGTTTGCCGGAGGTAGTGCAGCTGAACTTCCCCCGGTTCGGCGCGCTGGTGCGGGTGGGCGACAAGCAGGAGATCCTCAAGATCGTCTACCTGGGGGTCGGCATCCTCGCCACGAACCTCATCGTGGGCATCGCCGTGCACGCGCGCGAACGGGCGGCGGGCTTGTGGATCCTGGTCTCGGGTGGGATGTTGCAGGCGGTGCTCATCGGGGCGGCGGTGGTGGCGATCGAGCGGAGTTAGCCGCTGGCTGCTGGCTGCTAGTCTTCAGTCAGAACCTTGGATCCCGGATTCAGCGCGGGACCCGGTTACCTCCGGGTAATTGTTCCCCCGAGCGGGCGGCCGTAGACTCGATCCATGGAGACGGTCTGGGAGCTTTCGTGGCGGGTGTACCCGGCCGCGGTGTTGATGGCGGCCGGTCTGGTGGTCGCCGCGCGGGGCGACTTCCTGCTGGTTCGGAGTGCGAGGACGCCCATCGGGCAGCGCGGGCGGAATCTCACCTGGATGCGGGGGTTCCGCATGGCGCTCTTCGGTGGATCGCTGGCCGCTGCCGCGGCGGGCTGGCTCTGGCACATCCCGGCGCTCGTGGCGGCCGGGCTCGTGATCGGCTTCGAAGAGACGCTGGAGACGAGCATCTGCGCGTGGGCGCTGAAG
>JAYUAG010000514.1:0-7240 GCA_043741475.1 Thermoflexaceae bacterium
CCCCGGCCGCGGCGTCGAGGTGGGCAGTGGCTGCACCGTAGGCGTGGCGGTCGGAGTGCCCGCACCCGGCGTTGCCGTAGGCGTGGCATTCGGGTCAGGGGTAGTGGTTGCGGTGGCCGCGGGGAGGGTGGCATTGGCGGCCGTCGTGGCGGTGCGCGAACCGACCACGACCACAGTTCCGCGCCCGACGGTCGGGGTGGCGGTTGCGGCCGGGCTCGCCGCAGGCGCGTCGTCGCCGCCGCGAGAGATGATCAGCACGGCGAGCCCGAGGGCTGCAAGGAGGACCAGCAGACCGCCGGCCGCCATCGCGAGAATCCGCCCGCCGCTCGCCGGTTCGTCGTCCGGGGGCTCTTCGAAAACGGCGTTGGCGCGCGACCTCACGTAAGCGTCGGACTCGACGGCCCGGACATCCGGCGGGATGAGGGGCGGTGGCGCCGGCCGGCCGGGGGCGCGTGCGCTCGCCGGGGGTAGCGTTTGGTCGAGCGAACCTCGTTGCGGCGATTGCCGCACAAGACCGATCTCTTCCGTCTGCGCCTGCTGGCGCGGAGCCGGTGGCATCGTCCGGCGGAATGGATCGGTACGCGGTGCGGGACGCTCTTCCGGGGTTTCGCCACCAATCTGGGCCGCTCGTTCGAATGGCGTCGGCGTGCGCGGACGGTCGGTCCGCGGCGGGATGGTGCGCGTAGCCACGCCAGATCCCTGGAAGCCGGGCTCTTCGAGCGCCCCGGAGGACGCCAGCCGTTCGAGCAGCGGCGCCGGGTCCAGCCTCAGATAACTTGCATAGGAACGGAGGAAACCGCGCACGTACACAGGCGCGGGCAACGCCTCGTAGTTGTCCGCTTCCAGCGCGTCAAGGAAGCGCGCGGAGATACGGGTATCGTGCGATACCTGGTCGATACTCAGGGCGCGCTCTTCTCGCGCGGCCCGCAGGGTTGCTCCAACACTCGCCATGGACAGACATAAACTATGCCGCCATCGTCAAATGCGAAAGTCAGGGACGCGGAGGACGCTGAGGGACGGCGGGCTGCTATGCTTGGCCCGTGGCGAAATTCGACCGAATCACTGTCAATCCGGAACAGATGAACGGACAGCCCTGCATCAGGGGCATGCGGATCCCGGTGCGTCGCCTCCTCCTTGCGCTTGCTACTTACGAGGACCGGGACGAACTCTTCGCCGACTACCCTGGCATCGAAGAGGACGATATTCGCCCGGCGTTGGAGTTCGCCGCTGCAAGCCTCGACGGCGAGATTCTGGACCTCGTCGCGAGTCCGTGAATGGTCCCGCGGTAGTCGCCGATACTCCGGCGCCCCGTCACTCCGATACTTCACATCCCTTCGGCCATCGCCCGCAAAATCCGCACCAGCGCCGGCATCCAGCGGTTCGCGTGCGTCTGACGGTCGATGCGCACCTGGTTCGGGCCGACGAGCAAGCCCTCCAGTTTCAGCGCCTCGACCCGGAGCCGCATGCCATCGGGGATGCCGTTCCGTACGCGCAGGTGGAACATGTGCTCGTCCGTCTTGATGCTCTCCACCCGCGCGTGGCGGGCGACGGAGCGGACGAGTGAAACATAGAGCAGGTGTTCCACCGCGATCGGCACCGGCCCGAAGCGGTCGCGCAGCTCTTCCTGCATGGCGGCCACGCCCTCGGGCGTCTCCACGTTGGCGACGCGCTGGTAGACGTTCAGGCGGTCGTGGATGTCCTCGATGTAGTTGTCCGGGATGTGGGCGCTGAGGGGAAGGTCGATCGACGGCGGCGGCGGAAGACTGGCCGGTGCGGGCGCTGCCCCAGGCAGGGAGGCCTTGAGCGCGCCAACCGCTTCGGCCACGAGTTTCGCATACATCTCGAAACCGACCGCAGCGATGTGGCCGCTCTGTTCGGTCCCGAGGACGTTGCCCGCGCCGCGAATCTCAAGGTCGCGAAGGGCGATCTGGAAGCCAGCGCCAAGTTCCGTGGCCTCGAAGATCGCTTCGAGACGCTTGGAACCCTGCTCCGTCATGGTCCGATCTTTGTCGTAGAGGAGGTAGGCGTGGGCACGGTTCGCTCCGCGCCCGACCCGTCCGCGCAGCTGATAGAGCTGAGCGAGGCCGAACATGTCAGCGTTGTTGATCAGGATTGTGTTCACGTTGGGGATATCGAGGCCGCTCTCGATGATCGTCGTGCAGACGAGGATATCGTGCACGCCCGCGGCGAACTCCATCATGACGCGTTCCAGTTGCTCTTCCGGCATCTGGCCGTGCCCAACGGCGATGTTCGCCTCCGGCACGAGCGCCTGCAGACGCGTCACCATCCGTTCGATGTTCTGCACGCGGTTGTGGACGAAGAAGACCTGTCCGCCGCGCTGCATCTCGCGGTCGATCGCTTCGCGCACGATCTCGTTGTCCCATCCCAGTACGTAGGTCTGGATCGGCAGCCGCTCCTCGGGCGGCGTCATGATCGTGCTCATATCGCGAATGCCGTGGAGCGACATCTGCAGCGTCCGCGGGATAGGCGTTGCGGAGAGCGTGAGGGTGTCCACCTCCTGGCGCATCTGCTTTAGGCGCTCTTTGTGGATCACGCCAAAGCGCTGCTCCTCGTCAATGACGACGAGCCCAAGGTCCTTGAACTGGACATCTTTTCCCAGCAGCCGATGCGTGCCGATCGCGATGTCGACCTCGCCCCGGCCGACCGCCGAGACGATCGCGCGTTGCTCCGGTTCGCTGCGGAAGCGCGAGAGCACCTCCACGCGGACGGGGAAGCCGGCCATCCGCTCGCGGAAGGTGGCGCCGTGCTGTTCGGCGAGCACCGTCGTCGGCACCAGCAGCGCCACCTGCTTGCCATCGCCCACGGCCTTGAAAGCGGCGCGGATCGCCACCTCGGTCTTGCCATAGCCAACGTCGCCGCAGATCAGGCGGTCCATCGGCTGCTCGCGTTCCATGTCCGTCTTCACGTCGGTGATCGCCTCAAGCTGTTCGGCGGTCTCGACGAAGGGGAAGGCGGCTTCCATCTCCATCTGCCAGGGGCCGTCGGCGGAGAAGGCGTGGCCGCGGGCGAGTTCTCGGCGTGCATAAAGGTTCAAGAGTTCGGCGGCCATTTCGATCACGGCCTGCCGGACCCGCCTGCGCGCCCGTGCCCAATCCCCGGATCCGAGACGCGTGAGCGCAGGCGGATGGTCTCCTGGTCCTACATAACGAGAGACGGAATCGAGCTGGTCGGCGGGCACGTAGAGCCGATCCCCCTCCGCGTATTGCAGCTCGATATATTCCTTTTCGAGTCCATCGACGGTGCGGCGGATGAGCCCGCCGTAGCGCGCGATGCCGTGGTCCGCGTGCACAAGGTGGTCGCCCACTTCGAGCGTGGAGACGAGGTCACTGCGGATCCCCGCGCGCGTGCGGGCCGGCCGGCGCCGTTTACGAAAGCCGAAAATTTCCGCATCGGTGGCGACGACCAGGCCGTCTTCGATCATGAAGCCGCCGGAGAGCGCCATCGGGACGAGACGGATGACGCCCGGCGCCACCGGCTCCGTGAGCGTGCGCCGGAGGTCGGCAGCGATGCCCTCGACTTCGAGGATCTCCCCGAGCCTCAGCGCCTGCTGCGAAACCACGATGACGGGCCGGCCCTGCTTCGCCCAGGCGCCACACTGCTGAGCGAACGGTTTCAGCTTGCCGGCGAAGCCTGGGACGACATGGATGGGGAGACGCGCGGACACGAGTTCCCCGAACCGGAGGAACTCCAGGTCCACGCCGGCGCGGGTGAGGACGCCGCGGACAGACTCCGCGTCGCAGCGCAGGGCGGGCAGACCAGCGGGTATGGCTCCGCGTTGCTCCTGCTCGGAACGAGCGCGCCCGTCGTGTTCGATGACAGCGCCCAGCGCTGCTTCACCCTCTTCGGGCGCCTCGACGATCACGCCACAATTCGGCGCCAGCCAGTCCAGCGCGCTTGCCCCGTAGAGCAGCGGTTCGAGGAACGTGGCGTAGTTGCTGCGATTCCCTTCCGCCAGGAGCTGGAGCTGTTCGAGGACGACTTCCGCGCCGTCGCTGCGGGCCACGCTGTCGACGTCGAGATCACGCAGGAGCGCCGCCGCCGCAGCTCGGGCGGTACCCGTGCCGGTCGCCACCGGCGCGACGTGCACCACCGTCACGCGCTCAACGCTACGCTGGCTCGTCAGGTCGACGATGCGGATGCTCTCGATTTCGTCGCCGAGGAACTCGACCCGGAGCGGCTGTTCTGCCCCCGCCGGGTAGACATCGACGATCCCTCCGCGTCTGGCGACGGTCGCGGGTCTGTCGGCGACGTGTTCGACCGCGTAGCCCAGCACTTCGAGGCGCCTGGCAAGGTCCGCCGGGTTCGTCGCATCGCCCACTCGAAGATCGACACCGCCGAGGCGCTCTTGCGGCCCCGGGCAGTGCTCGGTGAGTGCCGACCATGAAGCCACGACCAGGGCCGGGTCGGAACCTGAAAGGAGCGCGAGCGCCCGGCTCCGGTCGAGCCCTCCGGCTCGTTCGTCTCGGACCACTTCGTAGGGAAGCCGGTCGCGCTCCCCGAGCCGCGCCACAGGGATGCCCGCAAGAAAGAACCCCACCTCCTCGGCGATCGCCAGCGCTCGCGCCGGGGTGGGGGCCAGGAACAGCGTCGGTCCGGCACGGCGAGAGGCGAACCAGGCGGCCAGCGGCACACGCACAGACTCGGGCACACTCACCCGGCCGCCGTTTCGCGCCTCCGCCAGCCACGGGCCGAGTTGTTCCCCGATGCCGTGCGCGACGCCCGCCAACTCTCCGGCCACTGAACGCCCCTTGGCCCACCGCGAACGCGGAGGGCTCGCGGCCATTCTATCGGGTGGCTTCGTGCTGACCACAGGTGTTTTCTTTCCGGCGTAGCAGCGGCCTCCGCTGCTACCATCTTCCCGTGGCCGGACGAACTGCGATGACGACCCCAGTGACACGTCGCCGCCTGAGCCGCCGCCAGTTCTCGGGAATACTCGTTGGTGTGGCGGCGACGACGGCGCTGAGTGCGTGCGGCCGGAGAGGTTCATCCTCCGGCCGCCCCACAGACACCCAGACGACCGTCGTGACCGAGGGCAGCGCGCCCCGCTCCACCCCATCGGCCACCTCCACTCCCACCCGCACGGGCGGCGTGGGCCGCCTCGTATCACCACGGTCGTTCACCTTCGACACCTGGGACACGCTACGTAGCGGCGATGCTTCGACGCTCGAAGTGTTGGGGCGGACGCATTCGCGGCTCGTCCAGTGGGCCGACCCTTTGCAGGCCGTCATCGGCCCCGACCTCGCTGCGAGGTGGGAGCAGCCGTCGCCGGACACATTGGTGCTACGGCTCGACCTGCGCGCCCGCTGGCACGACCGCCCGCCGCTCGACGGCCGCGCCGTCACGGCGGAGGACGTCGTCGATCACCTCAAACGCTCGCTCGTGATCGCAAAGTCCGGACGCCAGCCGGCCGTCCAGCGTGCCGCCGACTACCTCTCCATCAGGAGCGTCACGTCGCCCGCGGCCGGGATGGTGCGCATCGAGCTGGCGCGGCCCGATCCGTTCATCCTCTACACGTTGGCCAGCCGGCTCGCTCTCGTGCAAGCGCCCCAGGCGGTGGCCGCGTTCGAAGGTTCCTGGGCCATGCTCGACCCGGCACAGGTTGTAGGCTCGGGGCACTGGCGTTTCGGCGGCTGGGATGACGAGCGCGCCACCTTCAGCGAGTGGCCCTCAGGTCACGGCCGCCCGCGACTCGACTCGCTTGAAGTCACGGCCTCCGCCAACGCGATCGACCTTTTCGTAGCGCGCCGGCTGGACGAGGTGATCGCGCGTGACCGGCGTGAAACGCCCGCCATCCGCGCCGCCACCGGCGACGTGCCTTTGCGCCTCCCGCGCCTCGAAGAGAGCCCCGTGGTGTCCACGTTCTACGTCGGGGCGCCACCCTGGAACGACCCGAAGTTAGTCCGGGCGATCAGCAGCGCGTTGAACCGGGGAGTGCTCGCGGAGCGTCTGTTCGGTGGCCGGGCTGTGGCGTGGCCAGGCCTTCCGGCCCTCGCGCTGAGCGGCGCGTTCTCAGGGACCGACAGGGAGCTGGGCGCGCTGCCTGGCTTCCGGAGCCCCGCGGACGACGCCAGCGAGGCTCGCGCGCTCTGGGGGGCGGCCGGCGGGCGCGCTCTCGGCGCCGTCACGATCGACTTCCCCAACATCTTCGACCCGCTCTATAGCGCCAGCTCCGTCGTGACCGGGATGCTGAACGAGGCAATCGGGACAGGCCAGTTCCGGCCTGCCGTCGAAACCTATACGACGATCGCGAAGAAGGCCGCCGAACACCGTTACGGCAACGGCGAGGCAGCGTTTTGGTTCGGCTGGGGGCCGGCGGTGGTCGAGCCCGAGCCATCACGCTGGGCGATCGAGACCTTCGCGTCGCGCAGCGCTGGCGCGGCCACCACCGGCGTGCACTCGGCCGAGCTGGACCGGCTCACGGCGGCGCTGGCGAGCGAACCGCAGGCTGCCGAGCGTCGAAAGACGCTGCGTGAACTGTCGCTGGCGCTCGTCAATGGCCTCGATGCTGCCGGGTACGTTGGCTGGCTGACACAAGTGCACGACCACTTTCGCTGGCCGTATCTGCACAGCGCCGCCCCCACCCCATGGTGGGATCAACACCGCGACCATGAAGCGTTCCTGGACCTTGGGGACGCGTCGGCGAAGGGCCGGGCTTAGGCCGTTGGCGAAAGTTCGGCCGTCGGCCTGCGGCGACCATTGACAGGCGGCGGGGCCGTCATATAGTGCCGGACATCCACAGCTATGGCTTCTATCGTAGCTATAGCCGGAACTTATCTAGACCGAGGGGGGAAACCATCATGGCTGAAGAGAACTATTGGCTTCGGAGCATGCGCCGGGGCCACATCAATCGCCGCCGATTCATTGGTGGCGCCGCCACTGCGGGCGTCGGAGCCGCCGCCCTCGGCCTCGTTGGCTGTGGTGGTGACGACGACGACACGACCGCGACCGCCGCGCCCGGCGGTACGAGCCCCACAGCCGCCGCCACCTCGCCCACGGCCGCTCCCGTCGCGACCAAGCAAAAGGGCGGTATCGCTCGTTTCAGCAGCGCCAACAACACGTGGGACACCTTCGACGTGGACCGCAGCCGGTTCACGCCGTTCGCCGTGCTCATGGCTTACACGAACCAGGGCATCGTGCACTACAAGAGCTTCGAGAAGGGCGAACTCGAAGGCGCGTTCGTCGAAAAGTGGGAGCAGCCCGATGCCTCGACCCTGAACGT
>JAYUAG010000515.1:0-3070 GCA_043741475.1 Thermoflexaceae bacterium
TCCTAGCAGAGGGAGGTGCAGCCCGGCCGGGCCAATGGAAACGATCAGCCCGACGAGGCGACCACCCGAGGCAGGCGATCAGCGACGTCATCGCGCGCAATGGCCGTGGCATCAGCCGGACGGATATGACGGAGATATGGAACTCGTCGCTTGCGGCTACCACACCAGCCCGCCGGCGTTGTTGGTGAAGGCGGCGCAACGGATCCCGTCGGCGCAGAAAGGCCAACCCAGGTTCAGTTCCGGCGGGTCCGCATGTGAACCACACTATGACCCGATCGTGTCGGGCTCGTCTCGACGAGGGTGCAGCGTTTTGGGACCACTTTTCTGCGGCATCCTCATTCGGGAACGGCGAGTCAGGACCTGTCGTGGGGCCTCGGGGCGGCGCCCGGCATCCCGACCAACTCCCCGGGCCCAGTCCTCAGCGCGTGGACGAAACCGGCCACCGAAAGAAGCGCGAGCAGCGCTCCGATGATGTAGCAAACAATTCCCGCGAGGTCCGCCTTCTCGCCGAAAATACTGAATCCGTATGACGTGAGTAGCAACCCGCGGAGTGTTTCACCGGTTTGCGCAGAAGCGCGGACCGAGGTCGCGCTATCAAGCTTCTTCTGGGCGGCCTCTGCGGCCGCCGTATCCCCCTTAGCCTTGGCATCAGCTATCTGCGCGCGCAATCCGCCCTGGATGCCTCCCAGAGTGGCGTACGTCTCGCCGGGGAAGCCGGCTGCCCTTGCCGCCGACTCAACGTGTAGTGCGATGAAGAAGTTCGCGTAGCACTCCGCTTGCTTGCCCGTTTCCATCAATTGTCCCGCGTATTGCGTGAGGCAGCTTGAACCGGGCTTCCAGCTCTTCTCTTCGTTCGTGAGCTTATCGGCCGTTGGGAACGTGATCTTTTGCTCACCAAGCTGATCCTTCACGTACGTGTGGGCGAAGCTGCCCTGATCCGAAAGAACAAATCCAAGGACGATCAGCAGGACGGCGAGGATTGCTCCTCCTCCCGCGAACAAATAGTCGAGCATTCGTCGTGACATTGATAGCATCTCCTTGCACTTCAGGCGCCCCCATCATCTCTCCGGGCGGCCACGGGTCGGCGGGCGAATGGGTCCGAGTTCCGGCGCCCAACGGCCCTCCTCGTAACCATTCGCCGAACCGTGCCCAGCGTCCGGCAGACGACCATGGGAGCACGCTTAGGGCTCGTCAGGCAATAACGTATCCACTCTTGGAATCTGGTCCGGATTTAGGATCTGTATCGTTTATTGACTGACAGTTCCTTAGTCGAGTTCGGTGGCAATCAGCGTTCGCTCACTTGATCGTGATCGTCCCCGTCATCTGGTCAGGATGGATGTCGCAGCGAAACTTGTATGTGACGCCGGCCGTGCCCGGGACCGCCCAGGTCAGCGCCCCGCTCTTAGCGCTGGAGATCAGCTCAGGGTCCGAGACGACGCTTTCACGCGATGTGTAGCTGCCACGGGAGTCGGCGATGCGCATGTTATGGATCGCCTTTCCAGCGTTCGTGAGCTCGAAGGTGACGGTCGAGCCGGCGTTGACGCTGATGTCCTTGGGCTCGAAGAAGTTGTCCTTCATCGAGACCTTGACGGTCGTCGCGGGGCCTGACGGGGCGGAGGTTGGAGCGGGTGTGCTCGCACCGGCCGCCGGCGTCATGTCGTGGCCACTAGCGGCTGATGCGCCACCCGCCTTGAAGACCGCCGGGTCCTCCTCACCGGTCACGGTCAGGGTCCCGAGCGCGCCCTTGCTGACGCGGCTGATGGCGTGGTCGACGAGCTTGTAGTCACCCGGCACATCGACATTGAAGGCGACGACGACAGCACCGCCGGGTGGCACGCTGACGGTCTGCACATCGTGCTGGATGCCGGACGTGAAGCTGCCCCAAGGGTAGACGTCGTCGAAGATCTCCCCGATGACGTGGAAGCTCGAAGTGAAGTTCGGCCCGCCGTTGGCGACGAAGAGGCGGACGGCCTCGCGGACGTTGGCCTTGAGCGCCTTTTCACCCTGGAGGGCCTTCGTGTCACCGTTGAAGACGACGTAGGCCGGCTGCTCGGCGAGAAGCTTGCCGGTGTCGAGGGTCTGCCTACCTTTTTCGCCCGTGTCGCCGCTCGTGTAGAACTCACCCTGGGCGAGGTAATACTCCCTATCGACGCGGGGCAGGCCGGCGCCAGGTTCGACGAGGATGCCGCCGTACATGCCGTTGCCAATGTGGTCGGCGACGATGCCTGCGGCGCAGTGATAGACATAGAAGCCAGCGGCCTTCGCCTTGAAGGTGAAGGTCTTCTCTTCGCCGGGTGCGACGGTGGTCGCGCCAGCGCCACCACCGGGGCCGTTCACGGCGTGGAGATCGATGTTGTGAGTCATCTCGCTCGTTGAGTTGTTCTTGAGGTGGACCTCCACCTCATCGCCGACGCGGACGCGGATCATTGGGCCGGGTACCGTACCGTTGAAGGTCCAGATCTTGTACTGGACGCCGGGCGCGATCTCGACTTCCTTCTCGATCGTCTCGAGGCGGACGACGACATGGGCGCGAGCGCGGTTGATCGGCGCCGGCACGCCGGGCGGCGCGACGAGCTGGGCTTCAATCGTGGGGAGACTGTCCTCACAGCTAGCCGCCGAGAGGAGGACGAGTGCGCTGATCGCGGTTACGCTCGCCAGGGCGAGCTTGAGGAACCGTCGGTATCGAATCATGGGATCCCTCCTGGCACGGCCGGATGGGTCTGGGGAAACGACGCCTCCCTCCCAGCCGTGCGGGGTTGATGGTCGCCGGATATCAGCTTAGAGCGAGCGGCCTCATGGTCCTCGATTCAGGGCCATGCGGCGCTTGAGCAAGTCGCTGCTCGCCCATACCTTCACCGTGAATCCAGCGACCTATGGGAGGCTGAAATGCTCAAGCGAACCCTGGATCACATCGGCCGCCGCGACTTCCTGAAGCGCGCCGGCATCCTTGGCGCGTCCATCCCTGTTCTCGGGGCCGGTCTCGCCGTGGCGTGCGGCGGTGGAGACTCCACCTCCAGCCCGAAGGCGGTGGCGCGCTCCGGGCGCTCGGCAACGGAACCGGCGGCGGCCG
>JAYUAG010000516.1:0-3065 GCA_043741475.1 Thermoflexaceae bacterium
CTCCCCGAGGAGCACAACCAAAACCATGACTCCTTTCATCATCATCATCGTGGTGGTGGCCTTGCTTGCTGTCCTCGCGTGGGTCGCAGGCGTCATCGTCAACATCGGCGGCCAACAGGTCGGCATCATCGAACGCCGTCTCGCCGGCCGCGGCCTCCCCGAAGGGCGCGTCGTCGCCATGAAGGGCGAAGTCGGCATCCAGGCGCGCGTCTATTCGCCGGGCCTCCACTTCCAGATCCCGTTCCTCTTCAAGGTGCGGAAGGCCCCCATGGTCGTCGTTGCGCAGGACGAGGTGGGCATCGTCGAGTGTATCGACGGCCACCCGCTCGACCCCGGCCGCATCTTCGCGCGCCGCGTCCCCGGCCACGACGGCTTCCAGGACGGCGAAGCCTTCCTCCGCAACGGCGGCCAGAAGGGCACCCAGATCGACGTCCTTCCGCCGGGCCAGTTCCGAATCAACACCTACCTCTACCGCATCCGCGTGGAGAGGGCGCTGATCGTCGCCCAGGGCAACGTCGGCGTCGTCACCGCGCGCGATGGCACGGACATCGTCCCCGGCCGCCTGCTCGCCCGCCATGTTGATGGCCACACCGTCTTCCAGGACGGCGAAGCGTTCATCAACAACGGTGGCCAGCGCGGCCCCCAGATCCAGGTGATGCTGCCCGGCCGCTACCGCATCAACTCCGACATGTTCGATGTGAACGTCCAGCCCGCGACCGTTATCGGCGCGAACCAGATCGGCCTCGTCACCGCCAACGACGGCGCGCCGCTGCCCCCCGGCGAACTGGTCGCGGTCTCCGTGGGCGGACATAACGACTTCCAGGATGCGTCCGGCTACCTCGACTCGGGCGGCCAGCGCGGCCCCCAGTTCGACCTGCTCAAGCCGGGCACCTACTACGTCAACCCGTTGATGTTCTCGGTCCGCGTCGATCAGGTGGCGGTGATCGAACGCGGCGAAGTGGCCGTGCTCGTCTCCAACGTCGGCGCCGAACCGGCGATCCAGACCGACGAAGACCGGCTCGGCGGGGCGCAGGAGCGCTACGTCGTCCCCCAGGGCTTCCGCGGCATCCAACGCGAGGTCGCCGGGCCGGGCGTCTACTACCTCAACCGCTGGGCCTACATCGCCTACATCATCCCCACCACCAACCTGACCGTGGACTGGGCCGAGGAGAACCTTCCTCCCGACACCGGCGACCCCACCGAGACTGCCGCCGGCAGCAAGCGCGTCCAGCTCTTCAACCCGCTCGCCGTCATCAGCCGCGATGGCTTCGAGATGCGTGTCAGCGTCAAAGTCATCATCCGCGTGCGGCCCGACCAGGCGCCGCTGATGGTGGCGAAGATCGGCTCCGTCTCGAACCTCGTGGACCACGTCATCCACCCGATGATCGACTCGTCCTTCCGCAACCAGGCCTCATCAACCGAGGCGATGGCCTTCATGCAGGACCGCGCCGTCGAACAGGAGAAGGCCGAAATTCGGGCGCGCGAAGAGCTGGAGAAGTACCACGTCGAGTGCGTGCGCGTGCTTATCTCGCAAATCATCTTGCCCCAGGAGCTGCTCTCGATTCACACGCGGCGGGTGATCGCCGCCCAGCAGCAGGCGATGTTCATCGAACAGCAGAAGTCGGAGAAAGAGCGCATCGCGACAGAGAACACGCGCGCCCAGGCCGACCAGCAGATCGACCTTGTGACCTCGCAGATCGGCGTCCAGGTGGCGGAGCAGAATCGGCAGAAGACGGTGCTCGAAGCCGAGGGCCGCGCCCGCGCGGTCGAACTCGAAGGCAACGCCGAGGGCATGAAGATCCTCGCCATCGGCGAAGCCACCGCCCAGGCCTACGACAAGCAGCAGCAGGCCGTCGGCCAGTCCAACCTCTTCGGCATCGAAGTGGCGAAGGCGATCGCCGGCGCCGGGCTCAAAATCACGCCGGACATCGTCGTCGGCGGCAGCGATGGCGGTGGCGCCGGGATCTTCGGCGCCTTCCTTGCGCAGATGCTCGCCAGCGGCCGGCCCGGGGCCCCGGCCCTTCCCGCCGCACCCAATCAGCCGTAAACCAAAGTCCCAAGTCCTGAGTCCTTAGTCCAGCGCACCGGGACTAAGGACTTGAGGACTGAGGACTTGGCAGTAAGCGCACTGCCCTCCCATACTCCCTCGATCGGAGGGAACCCCATGTCGTTCGCCACTTGCAACGGCGCCAGCCTCTACTACCAAGAGCACGGCGCCGGCGAACCTCTCCTCCTCGTCAGCGGCCAGGGCAGCGACCATACCGGCTGGGACGGCGTCCGCGACGACTTCGCCAGCCGCTACCGTGTCATCGTCTGGGACCACCGCGGCACGGGGCAGAGCGAGAAACCCCGCGAACCTGCCTATTCTATTGAAGGGTTCGCCGCCGACGCCGTCGCATTGCTCGACCACCTCGGTATCGCCCGGGCGCACGCGTACGGCATCTCCATGGGCGGCCGCATCTGCCAGCGTCTTGCCATCGACCACCGCGAACGCTTCGGCGCAATCGTCTTGGGCTGCACGACGCCCGGGAACGCCCACGGCGTCCGCCGCCCGCCCGAGGTGGACGCGATGATGGCGAACCGACCCACCGACCCGGAGGAGGCGATGCGCTTCCTCACCGGCCAGATGGTGTCGCCCGAATGGCTGGCCGATCACCCCGAATACGCCGAGCGGACGCGCGAGCGCTACCGCAACCCCATCCCCGGCTTCGCCCAGAAGCTGCACTACGCCGCCAGCGAAGGCCACGAAGCCTGGGACGGTCTCCCCGGCATCACGAACCCGATCCTCGTCATCCACGGCGACAACGACACGTTGAACGTCACCCAGAACGCCTACCTGATCGCAGGACGCATCCCCGGGGCCGAACTGCACATCGTCCGCGGCGGCCGCCACGGCTACTTCATCGAGTTCCGCGAAGAAGCCTCCGGCGCCGTCCTCGAATTCCTCGCCCGCCACCCGCTAACCTGACCACCGGGCAATCAGCACCAGGAGTCGCGGCGCGCCTCAGCTTGGCGGCCTGCGGACGGGCGAGCTCCAGCGGCCGCAGAGGGCCGCGACTCCTTGG
>JAYUAG010000517.1:0-3055 GCA_043741475.1 Thermoflexaceae bacterium
GAAATCGACCTCGAACGCGCGCTGGCGGACTTCCTCGCCGAGCGCATGCCACGCGCCATGGGTCTAGCCATCACTGGCCTGCGCCGCGCCACCCTGGGCCTCTCCCGGGAGAATTGGCCGTTCTCGCTCACTTGGCGTGAGGACGGAGCGATCCACGAACGTTCGTTACTTCTCCGGCGGGATCCCGTCGGGAGCGTCCTCGAGACCGACCGGGCGGTGGAGTTCCGTATCCTTGAAGCGCTCGGCCAGACGAGCGTCCCGGCGCCGCGCGTCCTCTTCCTCGACCCCACAGGCGATCGCCTCGGGCGCCCCGCGATTATCATGGAGCGGCGCGACGGCGTCTGCGACTATTTCGTCCTCGAAGGCGGGACACTGCAGCTTCCCGTCCTGCAGCGACGGCGCCTCGCCGAGGATCTCTGCGAGGCGCTCGTGGACATCCACGCCGTCGATTGGCGCGCGCTCGGCCTTGGCGACCTCCACCCCTCCCCGCTCCCGCCCGGCGCACTTCGGGAGCTCGATTGGTGGCAGCGTTACCTTGCGCGCCAGGCCCTCGAACCCCAACCAGAGATGGCTGCGGTTGCCGCCTGGCTCAGGCGCAACGCCCCGGAACCGCAGCGCGCCGTCCTCGTCCACGGCGACTTCAAGGCAGGCAACGTGCTCCTGACCGGTGAGGGAAGGATCGATGCGATCCTCGATTGGGAAATCGCGCACGTCGGTGACCCCATGGAAGACCTTGGCTGGGTCACGAACCCCTATCGCGCCCGCGAACACATCATCCCGGGTGTCTGGGAGTGCCAGGACCTCATCGACCACTACGCCGCGCGCACTGGACTGCGAGTCGACCCCGCCGAATTGCGCTACTGGAACGTCTTCACGAACTTCAAGCTCGCCGCAATCGTCCTCACAGGGGTCCGATCCGCGTGCGAGAAGCGCGGCGACCGCGTCTTCACCTACAGGATGGTCCGGACCTTCCTCCTGCGGCTGCTCCAGCTGGTCCCGGAGGAACTATGAGACCGGCGCCCGCCGAGGAACTGGCCGCCAGCGCGTCGATCCTCGCTTCGCTGGTCGGGACGGAGGCCGCAGGCGAGTTCGTCCGCGGCCAGCTGAGGCACGTGGTTGAGGTCATGGACGGCCTCGAGGCGGACTGGGATAGGGCGCTCCCTCGGCTGGAGGCCGAATGCGCCGCGACTGAAGCCTTCCTGCGCGATTTGGCGGCGCGTCTCGAATGGCCTCCCCCGCCGGCTGGGGGCCGCGCCGAACGGGCAACGGGCGCCATCGACCTGGCAAACGCGCGCCACCAGCAGCTTCGCGGCGAACTCGTCGAGGCCATTTCTGCGCTCTATCGGGCTGAAGAAACGGCGGGGATACTGGCTGGGCGCAGGATGGTGCGCGCATTCTTGCTCAAGTCATCGACTGTGTGGACGGGATAACCTCAATGCTGACGAACCTTGACGATACCCTCTGGCACCAGCTCCCGCTGACCTTTGACCACGTCGGGCCGAGCGATTCGCGGTTCTTCGACCGCTACTGGTTCGCGATCTACGCGCCCCATGAAGGCGTCTCCATCCAGGTCACGATGGGCAGTTACAGCAACACGAACGTGCTGGACGCGGGCGTGATGGTGCTGGAAGGAGACCGGCAGCACAATCTGCGCGTCTCGCGCGCCCTCCGGCCGCGGTTCGAGCCCCATGTCGGCCCCCTGCAGGTGGAGGTGCAGCGGCCAATGGAACGGCTTCGGCTGGTCTGCTCACCGGGCGCCCACGCCCTGGCCTTTGACCTCTCCTGGAACGCGGCCCTGCCACCCGAAGAGGAGAAGCCCCACCACTCGCGGCTGAACGGCCGCGTGCAAGAGGAGTACCAGCGGTTCAACCAGATCGGGAGAGTCTCGGGCTCACTCACGGTGGCCGGACGGGAGGTCAAGGTCAGCGACTGGTGGAGCGCGCGCGACCATTCCTGGGGCATTCGGCCAGGAATCGGTGGCCCGCAGCCGGCGAATGGCGAGCCGCCGCCGCGAGAAACGGAGGGGACACTCTTCTGCTTTCTCTTCTTCTCCACGGGCACGGTCGCGGGTCACGTCCAGATTGCGGAGCGCCGCGGGAGGCGCGCCTATCTCACGGGCCTGCTCCGCTTCCTCGACGATGGAGAGTGGGCCGACCACCACGTCCGCGATGCGGACCTCTCATTGGATGTCTTCCCGGGCACACGCAGGCCGCGCCGGACAACGATCTTCACGCACCTCGACGACGGGCGCGCCGTGAGCCTCGTGCTCGACGCGACCGGCCCTTCCTTCGCCATGCCGGGCCTTGGCTATGGCGGCTGGGACGACCGCCTCGGCCTCGGTGTTTACCGCGGGAGCGACTATCAGGAGCGGGACACCTGGGACGTGGGCCACCCCGCCGATGTCGCTCTCGAGAATGGGACGATCGAACGGCCCGCCCACCGCATCCAGCCGGTCGCCGTCACGCTGACGGCGGGCGCGCTGACCGAGTCCGGCCAGGGCAGCCTCACGCTCGTGGCTACCGGCCGCCTCCCCGCCTACGGCCTGGTCGATTAGCCGTCGAAGCCGACGCCACGACGGCCCGACCGCGAAGCCGCAAGAGCCAAAGGTGAGCGCCGGAGAGCGGGCAAGTGGCAGGACGGGGTCGGGGTCGGCCCTGCCAGGGCGGGGTAGGTTGCTTGCCCGCGCTCCGACATCCATATGATAACATGCTCAAGCGGATGAATGTCTAGAGCTGCCTGCGTAAAATCTTTAGGGACGCCGGCCCGAGGTAACCCGTAGCGGCAGCGCCACTCCCATACGCTCGCCGTACGGATAGGACGTGGTTCGGGCGATCGTGCTGCGAGTGCCACTCAAGTTAGCTCGAAGGAGGCCTCAGCGGTGGGGCGAACCAGTACTCCCCCCTTCTCCCGCAAGGTCGGGAGAAGCGGCTGGAAGATGAGGGCAGACCGCCGCTGAGCACTAGCAGGGTGATGAAAAAGTCCTCGGCTGTCGGCCAGCTCGACAATAACGCATCACGCAACGTGCTCTTTTGAAGCTGGCGATTCGGGGCTCTGC
>JAYUAG010000518.1:0-3050 GCA_043741475.1 Thermoflexaceae bacterium
TGTCGAGTTCGCCCGCAAGCTCTTCCACAGCCTCGGCGGACGACTGCGGTCCGTTCATGATCACAGGCCCGCCGCGGCCACCGGGGCGCGGCCGATGCACGCCTCGGGCCCGAGCTCCAGGCACGAGCACCCGGGCCGGTTGCACTCCGCGTGACCGGCGAACTGCATCCCTTCGAATTCGTCGGCGAAACGGCGTCGGCCCTCACGTACTCCCTGTACGGTGAGCTTGAATCGCCCCCGGGATGAGACCTCAAGGTCGCCCATCGCCACCATCCGCTTCATGTGCCCGGAAACGAGCGAGGCCTCAACCGCGAGCAGGCGGCCAACCTCCGCGGGCGTGGGCGACTCTCCGAAGCCTTCGCCCAGCATCCAGTACATGATCTGGAGGATCTCATCCCGCCAGAAGATCCCTTCGACCGCGCGCGCTACGCCGCTCGAACGGGAATCGCGCGGCTCGCCGGCCCCTTCCGAGTTAGTGTCCATTTTGCGTCCTCAATCCGCCCAACGCGGCTCGACCGCGGACGCCCTCGCCCGCGGCGGCGAGCGCCTCGGAGCGCACGGTCGCCATCACCGCCTCCGCCTGCGCCGCGATTCGCGCGCTGAACGGTTCGCCCCACTCGCTGTCTTCCGGTTCCACTTCCACCACCACCACCTCTTCGGGGAGTGCCTCGAAGTGCCGGGTCACGATGAGAAGGTTATCGAGGTCAATCACGCCCGTGAGCGCCTCCTCAATCCTGGCCTGGACTTCGCCCTCAGCGGGCAGCCGCCCATCCCAGCGATAGCAGCTGATGGTCCCCGGCGGATAGGAACGCTGGACCCCGGCGATGATCACGAGGCGGTCGTAGGGCGGCGCCGCCTCACGCAGACGGTGAACCACGGCGACCGGGCCATAGCTCAGGTCTTCGATATCGACGCCGGGCGGCCACGCCAGCGCCGCCAGCCGGTCAACGATCACCGGTCCGAAGCTAAGATCGCGCAGGTTGCGATAGCCCACCCCCGCGACGAGCACACGCGCCGGAGCCGACGTCAAGGTCTCCGCCGCCGACGTCATCAATCCACTCCGCAGGCGCAGGTGTTGACTTCGCGGGTGATCAGCCGGTCATTGGCGAGGATGTGGGTGGTGCAGGGCATGCAGGGGTCGAAGCTGCGGATCGTGCGGAGGATGTCGATGCCCTTGTAGCTCTCGGGCCCGTTGAAGGTTTCGAGGATGGGTGTGTTGAGCACTGCCTCTTCGTACGCGCCGGGGTTGCCCCACGGGTCGCGCGGCGAGGCGTTGATCGTCGAGGGCGTGGTGATCTGGTAGTTCGTGACCGCGCCCTTTTCGATCACGACGTGGTGAGCGAGCCAGCCACGGCCGGCGCCCCAGAAGCCGACGCCAATCTGCTGGCCCTTCTTCGGGACTTCGAACTTCGTGCTCACCTTGGTCTGGCCGGCCTTGAGCAGTTCCTGCGCCTTCACCCAGTTATCGAGCGTGACGGCGGCCGTGTAGGCGATGCAGTAGGCGCGCGCCCGGTTGCGCTCGAAGGCGTTCCATACGGGCGGGATGTGCCACTCCATCTCCTGCTCGGGGAGGACGGCGCGGGGCATCGTCATCTTCAGGCTGGTGCCCGTCGATTCCAGGAAGCGGCTCGGCGGGAGCTTCTGGGCCGCGGCCGTGTTCCAGAGCCGCGCGTACGCGCCCGCCTCGACGACCGTCCTGTCCCAGCGCGGAGCCGTGGCCCAGGAGTATTTCTCCTTCCAGTTCTGGCCCGTCGGCTTGGGGATGGTCTCCTTGTTCCAGGGGTGATAGGGGCTGAGCGGCCCGCCTTCGGGGTCGGTCGCGAAGTTCTTGCCCGTCCACTCCTCGTAGTAGCTGTGTTCGACGAACTCTTCGAAGCCGAGATTTATCGCGCGCAGGTTCGTCGTCCGCAGCTCGCCATCGATGACCGCGCCGGGCGTCGCCCAACGGCGGTTGCCCCAGGCGTCGGCGTTCTTATAGGTGGCGTCGTAGGCGTCCGGGTCGTCCCAGATGCCGAGGTCGATCATGCTCGCCGAACGCGCCCCGACCTGCTTGTAGGCGGGGTTCGTGTCGTAGAAGAACTCTGTCAGGTCGTCCCAGATCGCCGCGGCCTTCTTCGCGTAGTCGAAGAACTGGGCGAGGCGCTGGTAGAACTCATTCATCGTGGTCGTCGTGAGCGTCACGCTGATGCCACCGGGGACGATCGTCTGGGGGTGAGGGTACTTCGCCCCGAGGAGCACGTACGCTTCGCGAGCGACGCGCGTCATATGCAGCGCCTCCACGTAGAGCTTGCCGGAGAGCGGGTTCATGTCCGTCATCAGGTCACCGAGGGTCGAATAACCGTGGAGGGCGGCGTGGGGCGCGGGTGTGCGCACAGCCCGCTCCCAGATTTCGGGGTTCGTCGCTTCCACGATCAGCTGCGAATAGTCCGGCCCCGCCAGCAGGAAGAGATGCAGCGGATGGTCGTAGAGGAACTCCATCGCGAGCAACATGTTGCGCACGACCACGCCCAGGGGCGGCGGCTGCACCGGGAACGCCATCTCCAGCGCGAGGGCGGAGCAGGTGGCGTGGACGCCGCCGCAGACGCCACAGGCGCGGCTCGTGATGAAGATCGCGTCCAGTGGGTCCCGCCCGAGCATGATCACTTCGTAGCCCCGGAAGAGCGTGGCCATCGAGTTGGCCTCGACGATGCGGCGCTGTTCCAGGTCGGCCACGGCGTGGAAGGCGAGCGCGCCGGCGACGCGGGTCACGGGGTCGAAATCGACGTTGCGAATGTGGCCGTTGCGCGCCAGCAGTTCGCGAATCTGGTCATCGCTCAGTTCACGCGAGGCGGTGCTGAGGGCGCGGTTGCTGGTGGAGTAGGGGTCGGCCACGCCTTCGCGGAGGAAGGGGCGCCCGTTCGCATCAAATTCGACCGGGAGGTTCTTAAAGCACATGTCTGTCTATCTCCCGGGTCCGTAGAGGACGCCGCGGATCGCGGAAAGGTGGCCGTCCACGGCCTGGAGGCCGCCCTTGAGCTGGACCATCGCCCCGCTGATCGTGGTCAGCCGCT